>PWZC01000316.1 GCA_003567615.1 Gemmatimonadota bacterium
CTGTACGGGCGTCTCCATCGTGGAGAGGCCGTGCGGGTAGGGGATCGGGTCATCGATCCCGCGGAGGTGGTGGGGCCCTCCCGGCCCGGCAGGCGCATCGTCTACACCGGGGACAGCTTGCCGCTCCAGACCACCACCCAGGTGGCGTGGCGCTGCGAGGCGCTCATCCACGACGCCACCTTCGGGCAGGACGATGCGGACCGGGCCCGCGAGACCTTCCACAGTACCGCCCGGGAGGCCGCGGAGGTGGCACGGGACGCGGAGGTGCGCCGCCTCTTCATGACACATCTTTCGGCCCGCCATTCGGCGGACCCGGGGCCACTTCAGCGGGAGGCGGAGCGGGTCTTCCCCGGCGCCGTGGTGGCCCATGATGGCATGAGTCTGGAGATCGGCTACGGCGATGATGAATAGAGTGCCCGGGTCGCCCCTGGAGAACGGGGTGGCGTGCGGCTGTCTTGAACGAGGGGAGATGCGATGATCCGGGAGTTGGAGCGTACGGAGCGGGATGGAGCTCACTGGGAGGAGATCCAGGAGGAGAGGATCCCGGCCCGGCAGAGATGGTCCATTCGCGCCGCCCAGTGGCGTGCGCTGGAGCTGGCCAGAAGCGTCTTCGGGGAGTCGGCGAGCCTGCATTCCGGGGGCTTTCCCCCGCGCGGGGCCTTCCAGGGTCTGGTTCACCTGGCCGTTCCCTTCCGGACCATGGACGAGCACCGGGATGGAGAGTCCCGCTTCGTGGCGCTGGCTTCGGCCGATGAGCTCCTCGGGTCGGTGCCCCTGGTCTTCGTCTTTGATCCGGTGCCCACCGGGTCTCCGGCCGGGAGGCTCCCCTGAGCGGCGTAGCGAGGGAGCCCGGGTCGGTGGGGGGCGCGGTTCCGGAGCGAGCCCCGGGCGGGTTCCCATCGGTGGCCGTGGTGGGGCTCGGCCTCATGGGGGGGTCGCTGGTCCGGCGTCTCCGCACCTTCCCTCACCCTCCTCGCATCATCGGGGGGGATGTGGATTCGGTAACGGGTCTTCGGGCCAGAGCCGACGGCCTGGTGGATGTGTTCGGCCTCCCGGGCGACGGCTTGGCCGGAGAGGCGGAGCTGGTGGTCCTGGCCTGTCCGGTGAAGGCCGCGCTCCGATTTCTGGCCGAGGAAGGGAGGACTCTGGGTCCGAAGACGGTGGTCACCGATGTGACCGGCCTCAACAACCCCCTCCTTCGGAAGGCTGAGCAGGTGGGGATCCTGGATCGGACCGTGACGGGCCACCCTCTGTGCGGTTCCGAGTCCAGCGGGTTCGCGGCGGGGCGCGCTGATCTCTATCAGGACGCCCGGGTCTGGTTGTCCGCCGATCCCACCGTTCCCGAATCCCTTCGGACCGCCGTTGCGGACTTCTGGACCGACGTCGGGGGTCAGGTGGAGTGGATCGATGCGGCGGAGCACGATGAGACGGTGGCGTGGATCTCCCACCTGCCCCAGATCCTGGCCAGTGCCCTGGCCGGGGCCCTGGACTCGGCCGGCTACCGTCCCCGGGATCTGGGTCCCGGTGGTCGGGACATGACTCGTCTGGCCGGGTCGTCCCCCGCCATGTGGGCCGACCTGCTGGAATACTCCGTTCCCGCTACCGGGCTGGGGCTTACCTCCATCTCCCGGGCGCTGGCCGTGGTGGCCGATCTCCTGGCGCGGCGCGAGATGGACCACATCAAGGAGTTCCTGGAGTTGACCCATGCCTGGGCCCACGAAGAGGATTCCCTGGCCGAACGCGCCGAGGCGGAGACCTCCACCTCGGGCGGCGTGCCCGGGGGATCGGTGCCCGTTGCCGGTGGGGGTGGCCGTCCATGATCCGGATCCCGGGAGACAAGTCCATCAGCCATCGGGCCCTTCTCCTGTCGGCCCTCTCCGAGGGTCCCAGCCGCCTCGAGGGGCTGCTGCCGGGTGAGGACTGTCGGAGCACGGCGGGGATCCTGCGGGCCCTGGGGTGTGAGGTTCCCGAGTTGCCGGTGGATGGTGGTCCCATTCGGGTCCAGGGGCTGGGACTTCGGGGGTTTCGACCGCCGGGACACACACTGGATTGCGGCAATTCGGGGACGACGGCCCGCCTTCTCCTGGGTCTCCTGTCGGGGCTGGGTCTCCCGGCGGTGCTGAGTGGTGACGCCTCACTCCGCAGACGCCCCATGCGCCGGGTCACCGACCCGCTGACGGAGGCGGGAGCGAGATTCCGGGAAGAAGGCGACCCCGGGTGCCTTCCCATTCGCCTGGATGGCGGCGAACTGGACGCCATCCGGCACACCTCCCGCGTCGCCAGCGCGCAGGTGAAGAGTGCCCTGCTGCTGGCCGGGGTCGGGGGTGGGGTGGAGGTGGATGTCACGGAGCCGATCCCATCGCGTGACCACTCGGAACGGATGCTTCGGCGGATGGGTGTCCAGGTCCAGCAGGTGGGTTCCGCACCGCATCGGGTGGTGCTCCCCACCCCTCCCGGTCGACTTGATCCCCTGGAGTTCCACGTTCCCGGGGACATCTCCTCGGCGGCCTTCCTCCTCGTCCTGGCCTCGCTGGGTCGGGGCAGCCTCGAGGTGGCCAACGTCGGTCTGAATCCGACCCGTACCGGGGCCCTGGACGTGCTTCGGCGCATGGGGGGCCGCATCTCCGTGGAGAACCCGAGGGAGCTGGATGACCCGGGGGGCGAGCCGGCCGGTGATCTGGTGGTTCGGGGAAGCGGGCTCCGTGGGACCCGGATCGGCGGCGACGAGATTCCTTCCCTCATCGATGAGATTCCCATCCTCGCGGTGGCGGCAGCGAGGGCCGAAGGGATCACCGAGATCCGCGACGCCGAAGAGCTCCGGGTCAAGGAAACGGATCGCATCCGGGCCTTGGCGGTGAATCTGCGGGCCGTGGGGGTGGAGGTGGAGGAGTTGGAGGATGGGCTCGTGATCCAGGGGAGCGACCATCCGCTCCAGGGGCGGATCCACACCTACGGCGACCACCGGATCGCCATGGCCTTCGGGGTGCTGGGGGCGCTACCGGGCAACCGGATCGAGGTGGACGACCCGAGGGTGGTGGAGGTGAGCTACCCGGGATTCTGGGATCAATTGCGGGAGGTGCGGAAACAGCCGGCGTCACCCGGCCCGGGCGCGGGCCACCATTTTCCCCGGCCCCGGCCGGTTGTGACCCTGGACGGCCCTGCGGCTTCGGGCAAGTCGTCCACCGCGCGAGCCGTGGCCCGTACACTGGGATTTCGGCACCTGGATTCGGGGGCCCTGTACCGGGCCGCGGCGCTGGCCCTCCTGGAGGTCGACCTGCCGGTGGACCAGTGGATGGATCGGGGACCGGAGGAGGTGGCTCGTCGCGGTCTGGGCCTTCGGGAAACCGACGAGGGGTTCGAGGTGCTCCTGGGCGGAAGTCCGGTTTCTACGGGAGCACTCCGCTCGGCCCAGGTCACCGAGCGGGTGTCGCAGGTGGCTGCCATCCCACCGATCCGCGAGCTGATCCTGGAGCCCCTGCGAACCGCCGCCTCCCGGGGGGGAATCGTAGCCGACGGGCGGGACATGGGTTCGGTCGTCTTTCCGGACGCGGAGGTGAAGGTGTTCCTCACCGCATCCCTGCCCGAGCGAGCCCGGCGGCGGATCCTCCAGGAGGGTGGAGAGCTTTCGGCCTTCCGGATCGAGGAGGAGGCCCGGCGCCTCGCCGAGCGGGACGCCCAGGACCGGAATCGGGCTGTGGCGCCACTCCGTCGCCCGGAGGGAGCACTGGACGTGGACACGACAGGTCTGGATTTTTCCGGTCAGGTGCAGGTCGTGGTGGATCGGGTCAGGGAGGTCTGGGGAGCGCCTCTTTCCGTCAGCTCCTGACGCTCTTCGGGCCGGAGTGGGAGGGCCTCACGGGTCGGGCCCAGATGGCGACGCCCAGGGGGACGGCTTGACCCCGGTTCGGAATTGCGGATAAATTCCGGGACTAGTCTACGGGAGAATTCCTAGCCTTCGTGCACCTCCCCGTTCTTCACCAGGGCCGCCCAGGCCCGCAGGCCTCCGCTCCGGCATTGCCGGGTGCCGGAGAGACCCCACCGGTATTTCATTCATGACCGAGCAGACTTCCCCCACATCATCCTCCGACGGTTCCCCAAACCTGGAGGAACTTGTGGATGATCCCACCGCCGTCATCGCGGTGGCCCCCGAAGAACTCCAGAAGGATCCACCTCGGGTCGGAATCTCACCCGAACTCTCCATGGACCCCTACGGAGAGGAGGATCTGGACATTTCCCGGGACGACTTCGAAGCGCTTCTCACCGACTTCGGTGCCGACCTTCAGGAGGTCCGGGAAGGGGAGATCGTGCAGGCCCGGGTGCTCAAGATCACCGAAACCTCCGTCATCCTGGAGTTCGGATTCAAGAGTGAGGGCTCCGTTCCCCTCGATGAGTTCAAGGAGCCCGAGACGCTGGGTGAGGGTGACGAGGTGGAGGTCCTGCTGGAGAGTCTCGAGGACGAGGACGGGATCGTCGTTCTGTCCAAGCGGAAGGCCGACTTCCTCCGGGTGTGGGAGAAGATCAAGGAGGCGCACGAAGCCGATCGTCCGGTCAAGGGAACGCTGGCCCGGAAGATCAAGGGCGGGGTGACGGTGGACCTCATGGGAGTGGATGCCTTCCTCCCCGGGTCCCAGATCGCCCTTCGCCGGGTTCCGAACATCGAGGATCTGATCGGCGAGACCTACCGCTTCATGATCATCAAGCTCAACAAGCGGCGGCGGAACATCGTCGTTTCGCGCCGCGTGATCCTGGAGGCGGAGCGGGAGCGGAAGCGGAAGCTGCTGGTGAAGGAACTCCTGGTCGGCCAGGTCCGCGAGGGAACGGTGAAGAACATCACCGACTTCGGTGCCTTCATCGACCTGGGAGGGCTCGACGGGCTCCTCCACATCACCGACATGTCCTGGGGCCGCGTCGGCCACCCCTCCGAGGTGGTGGACATCGGGAGCAACCTGGACATCAAGGTGCTGGACATCGACTGGGACCGCGAGCGGATCTCGCTGGGGCTCAAGCAGTTGCTACCCTACCCCTGGACCGACATCGACAAAAAGTACCCGGTGGGCTCCCGGGTTCGCGGGAAGGTGGTGTCCATCACCAACTACGGTGCCTTCGTGGAGTTGGAGAAGGGTGTGGAGGGGCTCGTCCACATCTCGGAGATGTCCTGGACCCGCAACATCCGGCATCCATCCAAGCTGGTCACCATCGGCGATGAGATCGAGGCCGTGGTCCTGAAGGTGGACCCGCAAGACGAGAAGATCTCGCTGGGAATGAAGCAGATCGAGGAGGATCCGTGGCTCTCGCTCCCCATGAAGTACCCGTCGGGGACGAGGATCACCGGGAAGGTGAGGAACCTGACGTCGTTCGGGGCCTTCGTGGAGGTGGAGCCGGGGATCGATGGACTCGTCCACGTCTCCGACATGAGCTGGACCCGTCGAGTGGAGCATCCGTCCGAGATCGTGCAGAAGGGCCAGGATCTGGATGTCCTGATTCTGGACATCGATGCCGAGAACAAGCGGATCTCCCTTGGGATCAAGCAGTTGGACGACGATCCGTGGCCGGTGATCGCCCAGCGGTTCGCCCCCGGAGTCGAGTGCGAGGGCACGGTCACCCGGGTTCAGGACAAGGGTGTCGTGGTGGATCTGGGCGACGAGATCGAGGGCTTCGTGCCTGCTTCCCACGCCGCCGTTGAGAACATGGATCGGCTCGAGGAGTTCTTCCACGCCGGGGATCCGGTGGACCTCAAGGTGCTGGAGTCCGATGCCGCCAACCGGCGCATCGTGCTGGAGGTGACCACCGCTCCGGAGAGGAAGCCCGCGGCGCCGGAGGCCGAGGAGCAGGGAGAGCCGGAAGAGCCTGCCGAGGTCGGGGCTGCCGCGGACGCTGATGGGTCCGGGGTGGAGGGATCCGGAGACGACGCGGGCGAGGAAGGGTGAGTCGGGCCCACGTGGCCGGTCCCCCTGGATCCAGCGCACCATGCGCCTGAATCGTCTGTTCGGTCGAGGCCGCTCGTTCCCCCCGGGGGACGGGCGGCCTCGCGCCGTCTGGGGTTCTGCCCTCACCGTGGTGGCGATGATGGTGGTGGGGTGCCAGCTTGGCGAAGCGCCGGCGCCGGAACCGCCGGCACCGGCACCTGAGCCGGTGGCCATGGAGGGTCCAGCCCTGGAGGAGGGTGTGCCCGACATGGATCCGGCGAGAGCCCGCGAAGCCGCCGAACTCCTCGCCCGGGGAGAGGCCTTCCTTGCGGCCGGGGAAGCAGAGGCCGCACTCGACCGTGCCGAGGAGGTGGCCGCTCGCTTTGCCCGGGTCCCCGGGACGGTGGGGGCCCTCTGGTTGGAGGCCCGTGCCCGGGCCGCCCTGGAGGCTTGGGTCGCGGCCGAGGAGGCGGCGGACGCCTATCTGGCCCGGGGGGCGCCGCCTTCGGAGGAAGCTGCGGCCGTGCGCCTTCTCCTGGCCCGTGTGCGTCTGGAGGGTCGGCTTCCGGGGGGGATCGAGTCGTTGTTCGACATTCCGGCGGATGCGCCCTCGGCGGTACTCGATGAGGCCGAGACACTGGCCCTCTCCACGGCCGATGGCCTCCCACTTCCCGTCCTCAGGGATCTGGTGGACGAAGCTCCGCGTCATCCGCGAATCCATCCGGTCTTCCACGTGGAGTTGGCCACCCGGACGGCGCTTCTGGGAGACGAGGGTGCGGCTCGCCGCATGGCCGAATCGGCCCTGGAGCTGGACCCGGGGGAGCGGGTGGCCGAGCGGGCTCGTGCAGTCTTGAGGGGTGAGCTGGAAACCGTGGAGGCTGAGCTCGTGTCCATGGCGGCTCTCCTTCCCGAGGGTGGGCCTCCGTCCCTCCGGAGCCTGGCGGCGGAGATCCGGGCCGGTGTGGAGGTGGCGCTGTCCGAAGCCGAGGCTACGGGTCGACCCGTGCGGTTCACCGTTCTCGATGATCAGGCGTCCAGGGCCCGGGTGGAGTCCCTTGTCCGGCAGTTGGAGGAACAGGGCGCCGTGGGGCTCGTGGGCCCACTGGACGATGCCCTGGTGGAAGCGGCGGCTCGGGTCCGCTCCCGACCCCTTCCCATCATTTCGCCGACGGCTCGTCTCCTGCCCGAGGGGGTGGAGAACGTGTTTTCCCTCACCGGTGTGGATCCGGGAAGCGCCGAGACCTTGGCGCGACTGGCCCTGGATGCCGGGATCCGGGAGGTGGTCGTGGTCCACCCTCGCCGGAGTGAGAGCCTGGCGGAATCGCAGAACTTCCGTCGGGCGTTCGAAGCGGGCGGGGGGGTGATCCGGCGGGTTCTCATGTACGCGCCGGGCACCACGGATTTTGCCGAGCCGTTCCGGGAGGTGGTCCGCCTGCGGCCCCAGGGTCTGGTCCTGTTGCTTCCCCCGGAGGAGATCGAGTTGGTGGCGCCACAGGTGGCCTTCTTCGGTGTGGATGACCTGGAGATCACCATCCTGGGCAACGATGCCTGGAGTTCGGAGGCCGTTCTGGAGGGTGTCCCCGTTCGGCACACCAATGGTGTCCTCACGGTGACGTCTCGGGACGGCCCCGGAAGTTACGGCCCGGGATGGCGCGACTTCGTCGACAGCTACGAGACCCACTTCCGGCGCACCCTCCGGAGCCCACTCCCAGCACTGGGGTACGACGCCGCCAATCTATTCCTCGCCGCCGTGCAGTCCGGCGATGGGACCCCGGAGGGCACGGCCCGGGCCCTGGAAGCCATCCGGGGATACCCGGGGGCGACGGGGCGGCTATCGGTGGTGGATGGCCGGATTCGTCGGACCTGGACGCCGGTGCGGATCGAGAACCGTGAACCGGTGCCCTACCGCCCCTGACCGGGCGATCTCCGGGGCCCGGCCCCAATGGCCCCACAGCACATCCTGAATCCCCAACACGTGGAGAAAGCTGGCCCATGAGCATGGAGTCGCGCCTGGAGGATCTGCAGAAACTTCGGGAAGAATCCCTCGGGGGAGGTGGAGAGCATCGTCTGGCCGCTCAGCATGCCCGGGGTAAGCTCTCGGCTCGGGAGCGTCTGGACCTGCTTCTGGACCCCGATTCATTCGTGGAACTCGATCGCTTCGTCACCCACAGGTCCAACGACTTCGGACTGGACCAGCAGCGGATCCTGGGCGACGGCGTGGTGACGGGGTATGGGACCATCCACGGGCGACTCGTCTACGTCTTTTCCCAGGATTTCACCGTCTTCGGGGGCTCGCTGTCCGAGACCCATGCCAAGAAGATCGTGAAGCTCCAGGAACTGGCCATGAAGAACGGGGCGCCCATCATCGGTCTGAACGACTCGGGTGGGGCGCGGATCCAGGAAGGCGTGGTCTCACTGGGAGGGTACGCCGACATCTTCCTCCGGAACACCCTGGCTTCGGGCGTTGTCCCCCAGATCTCGCTGATCCTCGGGCCCTGTGCCGGGGGGGCCGTATATTCACCGGCCATTACCGACTTCGTGTACATGGTCCGCGGCACGAGCTACATGTTCGTCACGGGTCCCAACGTGGTGAAGACCGTCACCCACGAGGATATCGACATGGAGGGGCTGGGGGGTGCCGATGTCCATGCCTCCACCTCCGGGGTGGCCCATTTCGCCCACGATTCGGAACCGGAAAGTCTGGCAGCGGTCCGGGAACTCTTCCACTACATCCCGCAGAACAACACCGAGCGCCCCCCGGACGGGGCCGGCGATCCCCCACGCGAGGGCGCCAGTGCGCGACTCCTGGACGTCATCCCGGACAATCCCAACAAGCCGTACGACATTGTGGAGGTCATCGAGGCTGTGGTGGATGGTGGCCGCTTCTACCAGGTGCACGAGCAGTATGCCCCGAACCTGACGGTGGGATTCGCCCACGTGGGTGGGCACTCGGTGGGGATCGTGGCGAATCAGCCGGCGGTTCTGGCCGGGGTCCTGGACATCGACGCCTCGGTGAAGGGGGCCCGCTTCGTCCGCTTCTGCGATGCGTTCAACATTCCCCTCCTGGTCTTTGAGGATGTCCCCGGCTTTCTCCCGGGTGTCGGACAGGAGCATGGCGGGATCATCCGGCACGGTGCCAAGCTCCTCTACGCCTTCAGTGAGGCCACTGTCCCGAAGATCACCGTCATCACCCGGAAGGCTTACGGGGGTGCGTACGACGTCATGAATTCCAAGCATATCCGTGGCGATCTGAACCTGGCGTGGCCCACGGCCGAGATTGCCGTCATGGGACCGAAGGGAGCGGTGGAGATCCTGTTCCGGAAGGAGATTTCCCGATCGGAGAACCCGGAGGTGGTGACGGATCGGAAGATGGAGGAATACCGGGAGATGTTCGCGCATCCCTACATTGCGGCGGCGCACGGATTCCTGGACGACGTCATCGATCCCCGGGAGACCCGGGATCGGGTGATCTCGGGCTTCGACATGCTGCGGAACAAGCGGGACCAGAATCCGCCATCCAAGCACGGGAACATCCCACTCTGACTCGGGGGCGGGCTCCGGATCCATGCGGCACTGTGTCTTTTGCGGGGAGAGCCTTGGTGAAGGCATTCCCGAGGCCCCGGCTCCCGGGCGGCGGCATGCCTACGACCCGGGGCAGGGCCGTCTCTGGGAGATCTGTGGACGGTGCCGCCGGTGGAATCCGGTGCCGCTGGATCTCCGCTGGGAGACCTTGGAAGGCTGGGAGGCCGCGGTCCGGGATCGGGGCCGGACCACCCTGGAGACCGAGCACCTGGCTCTGATCCGGGTGGACGACGGGGAAGTGGTCCGGGTGGGGCGGCCGCCCCTCCCCGAATGGGGGGGATGGCGATACGGGAATGCCCTTCCTCGCCCCGGTCGACGAGGCGGGTTCCTTCGGCGAATGCTGTCGTCACTGCCGCCGCCGCCCCTTGAAGGCTACGATCCCTACGGTCTCACCGGTCCTCTCGGAGGGGTGGGAGGTCGAGACGGCCCCTCCCAGTGGCTGGCGTCTCCTTTCCTGGCGCAGGCCACGCCGCTGACCCTGGCCTTTACCTCGGTTCCCTTCGCGCCGGAGTGTCCCTCGTGCGGGATCCCCCTCCCCCTGGCGCCCTGGGATTTCCAGGCCGTCCGCTTCCGGGAGAGTCGGTCCGTGGACGATGTGACCGGAGTGGAAGCCCCCTGTGCCCACTGCGGCGACTGGGTCCTTCTGCCCTTGCGGCAGGTCCGGCCGGCGCTCAGGCTTGGTCTCGGCATCGTCGATTCCGATGACTCGGCCCGGGAGGTGGGGGAGGCCGCCGGTGCCGGCCTGGCCCGGGTGGGCGGGATGGAGCGGTTTCTGGCCGGTCTCGGTCGGATCGGGGCTCCCCTTGGCGATCTGGCCCGGGACGAGCGGGTGGCCCTGACCATGGCCCTGGATGCCGAGGCCGAAGCCGAGGCGCTGGAGGCGGAGTGGCGGGAGGCCGAGGAGATTGCCGCCATCATGGACGGTGAATTGACCTCGGTGACCGATTTTCAGGCCTTCCGTGCCCGCATCCTCGATGGCCTCGGCTCCTGACCGGGCCGTCGAGACCGGGCGAACCGCATACGAGAACCCACGTCGGGTCCAGTGGGACCCAAGCCAGGAGAGAGTCAACGTGATCGAATCCGTCCTTGTGGCCAACCGGGGGGAGATCGCCGTCCGCATCATCCGTGCGTGCCGGGAGCTGGGAATCCGAAGCGTCGCCGTCTATTCCGAGGCCGATCGTCTGTCGCCCCACGTGCTTCTGGCCGACGAGGCCTACCTCCTGGGCCCGGCGCCTTCGGCGGAGAGCTACCTTCGGGTGGACCGCATCCTGGAGGTGGCAGGCCGGGC
>PWZC01000320.1 GCA_003567615.1 Gemmatimonadota bacterium
GCCAGATCCTTCCCCTGGCTCGTGGCCGGAAGGAAGACCGCGTCGTAGCCGCCGGCCTCCACCACTCCCTTCAGGATCCGGGCGTAGCCGTCCGGATGGTACTCGGCCAGCTCCCCATGGGCGGCCACCAGGACCCGGGCAGCCCCGGAGCCGTTGAACTCGCCGGCCTGCGACTCGATTCCCTCTCCACCCACCAGGAGCACATCCACCTCGCCCTCGTGTCCGATGGCCACCCCGGCTGCCGCCGACGCGACCTCCCGGGAGACACCCCGCACGCTTCCGTCCCGCTGCTCTGCAATCGCCAGAATCTTCATGCTGTCCCTCGTGTTCGTTGGGTTCTTGGTGACGGTGGTGAAGACAGACGTCAGAGGACGTTGGCCTCTTCGCGGAGGAGTCGGACCAGCTCGGGAACGGCGTCGGGACCCTCACCCACGATCCGACCCGCCACCCGCTCGGCCGGTAGCTCCATGGCCTTCACCTGGAGGCGGGACGGACCCATCTGAGCCTCCTTCTTCTCCAGCGGCTTCCGCTTGGCCGCCATGATGCCCTTGAGGGAGGCGTAGCGGGGTTCGTACTCCCCCTTCGTGATGGTCACCACCGCCGGGAGGGGAAGCTCCAGGATCCGGGTGCCGCCCTCGACCTCGCTGCGGCAAACCACGGCGGACTCCGTCGTCTCGAAGCTGGACACCGCCGTGGCACAGGGCCGTCCCAGGAGGGTGGCCAGCATGGGACCCACCTGCTGCCCATCGTCGTCGGCGGCCTTCACCCCCAGCAGGACCAGGGGCGGCTCCGATCCCCGGATCTCGGCCGCGAGCCCCTTGGCTGTGGCGAGCCCGTCCGCCGTCACCTCTCCCTGGAGGAGGACGGCCCGGTCCGCACCCATGGCCAGCGCCGTCCGAAGGGTCTCCTGGGAGGCATCGTCGCCGAGGGTGATCACCGTGACCTCGCCCTCGCCCCGCGCCTCCTTCAGCCGGAGCGCCGCCTCCACGGCGAACTCGTCGTAAGGGCTGAGGACGTACTTGACACCGCTGGGATCGATGGAGGTGCCGTCGTCACCCACCCGGATCCGGGTCTCGGTATCGGGCACCCGCTTGATGCAGACGATGATGTTCACGCGTGTACTCCCTGCGTTCAGGTTCAAGAGATCGGTTGCTTCTTCAGGTCGGGGCGGCCCCGGCGTCGGGGTACGGCCCCAGCGTCGGGGGCAGGACCCCGGCTTCAGGGGTACGGCCCCGGCGTCGGGAGGATGTCCCACATTCGGGACGAGCGCCGTGCTGGACTTCCGCCGGCCTGGCGCCTACCCCGGGTTCCCGGCGGCGATCCCCCAGGCCCTTCCGCCGGCCGGGCCCCGCTGACCGGGGTGGAAGAGACCTCGCCGCCCAGCTTCCCGGCACCATCAGCCCAGGGTCGCTCCCACCACCCCGAACGCCACCGTGGCGAGCCCTGCGGCCAGCATGGCGTAGGGAAGCTGGGTGCGGACGTGATCGATGTGATCCGTCGCCGCCGCCATGGACGAGATGATGGTGGTGTCCGAGATGGGCGACGAGTGATCCCCGAAGATCCCCCCCGAGAGCACCGCCGCCACGAATGGGGCCAGGGGAAGCCCCAGCGTCATCCCCACAGGAACGGCAATGGGAAGCATGATGGCGAAGGTCCCCCAGCTCGTTCCCGTGGAGAAGGCGATCCCCGCCGACACCAGGAAGAGGAGGGGGAGAAGGATGAAGAGGGGGAAGACCCCCGTGGTCACCTGGGCCACCCAGGTCCCCGTCCCCAGCGCGTTGGCCACATTCCCCAGCGCCAGGGCCAGGAGGAGGATCAGCGCCAGGGGAACCAGGCCTCCGGCTCCCTTCAGCGCCGTTCGGGTGAGTTCATCCACCGTGTTGGCCTTCTGGGCCAGAAGGAGACCCCAGGCCATGGCCAGCGCCGCCAGCACCGCCCACAGCACGGATGTGGACCCGGACCCGGCTCGCAGATCCCCGCCCCCGGTGATCCAGAGGCCCACCGGCATCATCACCACCATGGTGGCGATGGGTACCACCATGTTCACCGCCCGGGGCGGGATGCGGTCGTTGGGTCGGGGAGAGAGGATCTCCTCATCGATCATGGGCTGGGACTCGGGCCACTCCTTGACCCCGCCCCGGGTCCGGATCTCGGCCTTCTTCATGGGACCGATGTCGATCTGCCAGATCACCACCGCAAGGGCCAGTAGCGCCGCTCCCAGGGCGTAGAAGTTCAGCGGGATGGTCCCCAGGAGAACGCCCAGCGGATCCTCCACGCCCAGGGAATCCAGGAGTCCCAGATTGTAGGCCCCCCACGCATTCAGCGGGATCAGGATACAGATGGACGCCGAGGTGGAATCGATGATGTAGGCCAGCTTTTCCCGGGAGACGCGGTAGCGATCGAAGAGGGGACGGGACACGGCCCCCGACACCAGCACCGTGATGTTGCTCTCGATGAAGATGATGACCCCGATGATCCAGGCCAGGAACTGCGAGCGCTTTCCGTCGTTCACCCACTGCCTGGTCTCCAGATACCGGATGAACCCCCGGACGCCGCCGGAACTCTCCACTGTGGCGATGAGGGCGCCGATGACCAGGGTGAAGAGAATCACATTGGCATTCCCCGCGCTGGCCAGCACAGCCACCGTCTCCTCGATGGATCGACCCAACCCGGAGAGGGGATTCCAGTCGGCGATGATGGTCCATCCGAGCCAGATTCCGGCCCCGAGGGAGAGGTAGACCTGCCGGGTCCAGATGGCCAGGACAATGGCCAGGACCGGGGGAAGGATGGATACCCAGGTAGGATCGCTCATGGCCTCCAGGGGGTCTCTGACGAGGCCGGGACGTGGGGGCCGGAAGAGACGTGGGGAGAGTGGGTGAGAAAGAAGCGCAGGGGCCAGTCCCGTGCCTTCCGGATCCCGATGCGGCCGGAGACGGTCACCTCGTCAGGGGAAACCGGTCGGGGCGGGGGTTCCAGGTAGAGCGGCGGTCGGTCGATCCTGTGCCCATCCATGGCTCCGTCGATTCCCAGGGCCTGGCAGAGCCGGGCGGGACCGTTGGCGGGATCCCGGTCGCGTCCCCTTCGGGCGACCATGGTGTCCCGGCCCTCCAGGGGCTCCAACGCCCGGACCAGGACCGCTTCGGGATCCCCCTCCCTACCGGTCACCACGTTGAAGCACCAGTGCATCCCGTAGATGAAATACACGTAGGCCCGACCTGGCGGCCCGAACATGGTTCGGTTCCGCCGGGTCAGGCCTACAGCGCCGTGACAGGCTGGATCGTGGGCACCCACATACGCTTCGGTTTCCACGATTCGCCCGGAGGTTCGCGTCCCGTCAATCCGCGACACGATCCTCCACCCCAGCAGATCCCGAGCCACCTCCGCGGCGGGCCGGGCTACCACGGAAAGGAGCGACGGGATCAGCGTCCGCTTGAGCCGGCGCCACCCTCGGCCTCCAGCCGAGCCTTCCGGCGGGCGAAGTCCTCGGTCCACCCTTCCAGGACCTTCCCGGCCCGATTGGCGGTCAGGATCTGACCCACCTTCTGCGGATCGCTCTGGAGAATCCGGAAGAGATCCCCGCCCAACGCCTCCACAAGGGACTCGGCCGTCTTCTGTCCGACCCCAGGGTAGGAGTTGCTCAGGTACTTGATGATGCTGGTGGGGTCCGTGGGCAGATGAAGACGGGCCGGCTCGATGACGGACGATCCATCGGTGTCACTCGCCTTCTTTCCAGACCTGGGCCCCTTTGCAGCCTTGGCCTTCGACTTGGCCCTGGCCTTGGGCTCCTTCGCTGCCGGCGGCTCCGGCTTGGCCGCCTGCTTGGATTTCGGCTTGGACCTGGTTGCCTTCCTGGCCTTGGACTTCGGCTCGGAAGTGGCCTTCGCCTCGGACCTGGTCTTCGCTTCGGCCTCCGGCTTCGTCTCAGGAGCCGCCGACGCGGACTTGCCCGTCTCGGCCCCCTTCCCGGAGCCGGCTGAAGAGGGCGTGCTCACCACCTGCCCCTCCAGGAGGGGCGGCGGTCCATCCTTCGCACCCCGGCGACGACTCTGCCGCGGCCGGAGACGACGGGATTCCTCCACGGCGGACTCCCGGGCGTCCTGACCCCGGGACCGATGGTCCGGCGCCGCGTCCTTCTGGGGCGAAGCGGTGGCGGCCTCCACAGCGGGTGCCTCCGGAGCGGGTGCCTCCGAAGCAGACGCCTCCGGTTTCGCGACGGCCTCCGGCTCCGAGACCGCTTCCCGGGGCCGGGATTTCGCCGCCGCCTTGGGCAGGCCCACCTGAAACTGACCGTTCTCACCCTTTTCGAGGGTGATGACGCCGTCTTCCACACCCTGCTTGAGGAAGAGGGAGAACTTGCTGAAGCCCAGCTCGGCCTCGTCGAACCCCGACTCGATGGCGAGCATGCGCCGCTTCACATCCGAGTCGCGGACCGTGCTGCCCTCGTGGTCTTCCAGGAGATCCCGGATGGCCTGCTGGAGAAGATCGTAGGCCGCTTGCTTGGCGTCACCCACCTCTGCGGCGGCGGGAGGAGCCTCCTCCGGCGCAGTGGCCGACGGCTCCGGCGGACGGGACGGGGCGGCGGGGGCCTCGGAGGGAGGCGCCTTCCGATCGTCCCGATCCCGGGAGCGGCCGTCCGACTTCCGGCCTCCCCGCCCCCGATCCGACCGGTCGGATCGGGATGATGACCGGGACGGCGACGATCCGGCCCCGGACTTGTTCACCTCGTACTGGCCGTTCTCCATCTTCCGGATCTCAACGAGCTCCTTCTGGGCCGCTTCGGTCAGGAAGCGGGAGAACTTGCTGAACCCGAAGCTCTTCTCGTCGAAACCCGGGTCGATCTCCAGCATGACCTGCTTGAGCCGGTCCGAACGCATGACGTCGTTCCGCCGCGCCATCTGCTCCACCGCCTTCTCCACCAGGACCCAGGGATCCTGGGCCACTGCCGCCGATCCGTCGCTGGTCTTCCGGAGGCCGGAGAGGGAGGTGTACGAGTAGTATTCGTCGCAGTTCTGAACCAGGATGTCCGAGGACGACTCCTGGATCCCCACTCCGATGACGTACTTCCCGTATTCCTTGAGCTTCAGGACCAGGGATGAAAAGTCAGAATCCCCGGTAAGGAGGATGTAGGTCCCGATCTCGGGACGGGTGAAAACCAGCTCCATCCCGTCGATGGCCATCCGGATATCGGTGGCGTTCTTCTTCGAGCTCCCGTAGGCCGGGGCGAAGATGAGATCGATGGACGCCTCGGAGAGGGGCACGATGTATTGAGGGTACCGCCGCCAATCGGCATAGGCCCGCTGGACCGTGACCTTCCCCTTGATGATATCGGAGTTGAGGAGCGTCTTGAGCTCCTTGGAGAGGTCACTGCGCATCCCCATGGTCACGTTGTCGAAATCGACCAGGAGGGCGGCGTTGGGGGCGTGCGGGGGAAGGTACGGCGCGGGGGCTCCCTCCATGTGGGGGGCCCTGGAAAACTGGGTACTCATACGGTTGATATTCAGCCTGTCTCAGTAGTGATCACGGAATCACCGCGAGACCTCCCCTCCCCCACCCGGAGCGCCGCATCCGAGACAGTCTCGGACAGATGGGCAGGTTCCGGGGGCGGGATGGGGAAGCCGCCCGATGTTCATGTCCCGGTGGAGCGGCTCTCCTCCCTGAGGAGTCGAGCAATCTCCACCCGTCGAATCTTTCCCGTCCCGGTAGAGGGAAGCACATCGAAGAACCGTATCGAGTCCGGGGTTTTGTAGGCGGCCAGCGTCTGGCTGCACCAATCCCGGATCTCCTCTTCGGTCACGATGGCCCCTTCCATGGGAACGAGCACGGCCCACACGGCCTCTCCAAGAAGATCGTCCTGGACGCCCACAACCACTGCTTCCAGAACGGCCGGATGAGCTAGCAACCGGTCTTCGACTTCCCGGGGATGCACGTTTGAACCGCCACGAATGATAACGTCCTGTCGGCGTCCTACCAAATGGACAAATCCGTCCTCATCCACGATGCCCAGATCCCCGGTCCGGAAGTAGCCTTCGGCGTCCCGGGTGACCTCGGTGGCTCGGGGTTGCCGGTAGTACCCCTTCATCCCCCCGTCTCCGCGGACCAGGATCTCCCCCAGGCTCTCGACCGGAAGCACCTCCCCCTCCGGACCCACCACCTTGACCTCCGTATCCTCCAGCGGCCGACCCACAGTGAAACGTCGCTTCTCCAGAGGATCGTCGGGGCGGGTCATGGCCAGGGTGGAGGAGGTCTCCGTAAGCGAATAACCGCCCACCAATCGTGGGCAAAGCCCCGCCTCCACCGCGTCGAAGAGGCGCTCCCCGAAGGGAGCCCCGGCCATGAGCCCCACTCGGAGCGACGAAAGGTCCCGCGGGCTCCGCGCCTGCTCACGGAGCTCGCCTGCGAAGAGCATGGGGACGCCGTGGTGGACCGTCACGCCGTGGGCCTGGATGAGATCCAGCGTGCCCGCCGGCTCCACCTCCTCCTGGAGCACCAGCGAGGCTCCGGCCAACGCCGTGCCCAGGACCCCGGGACCCAGACCGAAGGCATGGAAGAGGGCCGTGATTCCGATCACCCGGTCGGCGGGTCCCACCCCCAGCGCTCGAGCCGTGCCGGCCGCCGTGTGCAGGAGGTTTCGCCGCGTGAGCTCGACCCCCTTCGGCTTCCCGGTGGTCCCGGAGGTGTAGACAATGGCGAAGAGCTCGTCCGGGTCCTCGGTCACCTCCCCTTCGATGGACCGATCCATGCCGGATGACATCAGATCCTCGAACTGGTAGATCCGATCATCGTACCAGAGGTCTTCGTCCCCCACCGTCACCAGGTACTGGAGTTCGGGGAGGCGCGGAAGGAGGTCCTCGAAGAGCTGCAGGTAGTCGACCCCGTGGAGGTTCTCCACCGTCACGGCGCAGACGGCCTCCGAATGCCGGAGCATGTAGCGGAGCTCGACCTCCGGCAGTCGGGGGTTGATGGGAACCACCACCACCCCCAGCCGTGCAAAGGCAAAGAGGCTGATCACGAACTCGGGGCAGCCCGGCAGGATCACCGCCACCCGGTCACCGGGCTCGATCCCCATGGTGGAGAGCGCCGCGGCCAACGCCTGCGACTCCCGATTCACCCGCCGGTAGCTGAACGACTCACCCCGGAAGTGGAGGAAGGGGGAAGCAGGCGTCTCCTGGGCCCAGTGCTCGAGGATGCTGGCCAACGGGAGATCCGACGCGCGCTCAAGGAGCGCCATGGCACCTCCGGAAGAGTCCAATCGGAAAGGAGAGTGGCGGGCCGCCGACCCTGGGGCCGATGCCCGCCAGCGAAACTATAGGAAGCACCCCGTAGCCCGTCAAACCCCGTCCAACACGGCGACGACGGCGTCTTCCGGTACGGTCCGGCTCCAGGTCGGGGGACCGTCGCCGTCGCCACTGTGGACCCGCCCCACCCCCTCGAGGAGCACGAAGCGGACGCTTCCGGCCCGGGCCTTCTTGTCTCGGGCCAGGAGTGCCAGGACCTCCGAGCGGGACAGGCCGGGAGGCTGGGTCGTGGGCAACTCTACCGCCGCCACCGCCTCCTCGATGCGCGCTGCCGTTCCAGGCTCGGTCACCCCCAGACGTTCGCCCAGACGGGCCTCGAGGATCATGCCCACCCCCACGGCGCTCCCGTGGGGGAGCCGGTATCCGGACGCCGCCTCCAGGGCATGGCCCAGGGTGTGGCCAAAGTTCAGGATCTGGCGGAGCCCTACTTCGGTCTCGTCGCTGCTCACCACGTCGGCCTTGATCTGCACCGACCGGGCCACCATGCGGGCCGTGGCGGGGTCCGCGCCGTCGAGAAGGGGGTCCGCATCCGCCACCACCCGGTCCAGGTAGTCGGCATCCACGATGGCCCCGTGCTTCACGGCCTCGGCCAACCCCTGACTTCGTTCGGCTCGGGGGAGGGTTCGGGCCAGCTCGGTGTCGGCCAGGACGAACCGAGGAGGGTGGAAGGCGCCCACCAGATTCTTCCCCAGCGGTACATCGACCCCGGTCTTCCCACCCACCGAGGAGTCCACCATGGCCACGATGGAGGTGGGAAGCTGCACCACCGGAATCCCCCGCATGTAGGACGCGGCGACGAAGCCGGCCAGGTCCCCGGTCACCCCTCCTCCAAGTGCCACCACGCATCCATCGCGCCCGAGGCCACGCTCCAGGAGCGCGTCGGTGAGCCGGGACCACTCCCCTCGATTCTTGTTCTCTTCCCCGTGGGGGAAGCTCAAGCGGTGGACGGGGCGACCCAGACTCTCCACGGAGCGGGCCACCGTGTCGCCATGGAGCTCCATGACGCGATCGTCGGCCACCAGGGCGTAGGCATGGGCGGCGGCTCGCTCCCGGAGGAGCTCCGGCAGGCGTTCAAGGGCGCCCGGTCCCACCACCACCGGATACTCTCCGCCGAGAGAACTCTGGACCAGGGTGTGAAAGACCTCCACCGCGCCCCTCAGGGTTCGGCCCGTCCGTAGCGATCGCGGATCCGAACCACATCGTCCGCTTCGGGCGTCGATGCCTCCAGGATCCGGCAGTCCGTCACCGCCGTGATCTGATGGAGGAGGCCGGGGCGGATGTGGATGCTCTCCCCCGCCTGGAGATCGCAGGACTGGAGCGCTCTGGGCGCCCGCCCCACCTCCAGGAGGAGTTCTCCGTCCAGGAGGTGCAGGGTTTCGTCCTTCACCTCGTGGAACTGCAGCGACATGGCTTCTCCGGCCCGAATGAAGAGGATCTTTCCCAGGTACCCATCCGTGTGGGCCCAGATGATCTCATGGCCCCAGGGCTTCTCCACCCTCCGGGGCGAAAAAGGCAGGGCCGGCCCTTCGGCGGCTCCCACGGGCGTGAAGGTGTCCAGCACGCCCTCAGGCACACTGCGAAAGGATTCTCCTGCTCCTGACATGAACGACGCTCCCTGCGAGTATGCCACGGAAGGCGGGACCCGGTTGGCCCCCCGCCTGTCTTCCCTTCTGCCCCCGGTCAGGCTTTGGCGCATTCCCCTCTGCCCCCGGTCAGGCTTCGATGCATTCCCTTCTGCCCCCGGTCAGGCCTCGCGATCGAAGCAACCCTGGAAACTCGGATTGTTCTCCTCGTCCACCGGGATGGGGAAATTCACGTCCGGCCCGAACTCGCCCCCCTTGTGGTACGCCCGACTGGGGAAGACCTGATCCGGTGTCCGGCCATACTGGCGGATGAGCCGCCGCAGGTCCCCGAGGCGGTGCCCGGTCTGCCAGAGCCAGAGGGCCCGCTCCTGGAAGTGGAGGTCCACCCGCTCCCCGGGAGTGAGGGTCGCCACCTCTTCCTCGGCCAGGGGTTCCAGGCCGGCGACCCGCGCCCTCAGGTCGTTATGGATCCGCAGGAAGGCTTCCTCATCCCCTCGCCGGAGTGCCGCCTCCGCCTCGATGAGGCGGGCTTCCACGCCGGTGACCACCGGTGTGGGGGCCTCCCGGTCCGGGAAGCGGAGTTGACTGAACTGGATCACCTGGGCGTCGAAGGCGGCCCCGTCCCGGAACCAGACCACCCGGGGATCCCCGGCGCGGACCAGTTCACCGCCCGACGTGACCTCTGTCCCCAGGGAGCGGTAGGGCAAGCCGTTCCCCCCGGCGCCGTCGGGGATCCGCCACCGCTTCACATTGTTCACGAAGTTCCAGGTCCCGTTCCACTGACGAGCCGTGGCTCCGTCGTGGAGGATGGCGTACTCGAAGTCCGTGGGCACCGGGGCTGCGGCTGCCGCCGCCTCCTGGAACTCACCCCGGTTCAGGTGTGCCCGAGCCGCCCCCACCGAGGCCAGATGCTGCATGCGAAGCGCGCCGGCGGCCCCTGCCGTGGTGCGTGCCGCTCGATGCCACTCCAGCGCCTCCCCGAACACCTGCTGCGTCGTAAGAGGCGCTCCGTAGATGAAGTCGCCGTCGGAGGTGAGTTCGCTGAAGGGCTGTCCGGAGCAGAACATCTCGCCGAAGGCGTTCATCATGAGTCCCACCAGCGCCTGGGCCTCGGCCTGCCCGGCGGAGCCGGCGGCGTGCCGCTGGTAGGCCCGGTCGGCCCGGATCGCCGCCAGCCGGGCCCGGTGCATGAGCCGGTAGGTGGTCTGGACGGTGGCGTTGGTGGCCTGGATACTCCGCCGGTCCACCTCCACCCGGGTCAGGAAGGTCCCGGAGGCCTCGTATTCATCGCTCAGGAGGCCGCTCAGGAGGATGAACGAGTTGTCCTGGGCATCGCCGCGCCCGGCGTACGCCACCTGCATCTCGCCCACCGCGTGGGCCCGGAACACCGGGAGGTTGGCGGGATCGTCGATGTCTTCGAACTGGGCGGTGTCGGGGTCGTCCACCTGCAGGATCCGGTCGAAGTCGCACCCGGCCGCCGCCAGGATGAGGGCGAAGAGCAACAACCCCATGGAACCTCTTGTCATCGGCGCCCTCTCGCGGTTCTCACGCATCAGAAGTCCACGCTGACCCGCGCGGTGAAGTGCCGCAGCGGAGGCTGGGTCAGGAAGTCGGCGGTGGCGAAGTTCGCCTGTCCGGCGAAGTTCAGCTCCGGGTCGAGTCCGGTGTAGTCGGTCCACGTGGCCAGATTCCGCCCGGCCAGGGTGAGCCGAAGCC
>PWZC01000101.1 GCA_003567615.1 Gemmatimonadota bacterium
CCACGCTGGAGCTCTGATAGGCGGCGTACTTGGTGATGCGGATGGGTTGACCGGGGGCGGCCTCCGCGGTGAGGACCAGGCGGGACATGTCTCCGCTCGCTTCCACAGCCACCCGGTGGGAGGTCTGGGTCCGGATCACATGATCGACCCCCAGTCCCAGCGTCATCCCGCTTCGGGCGGTTCGGTATCCCAGGAGGATCCGCTGGTCCATGGCCTCAGCCACTTTGCAACGAAGGACCCGCTCGGGGAATTGGCGGGCGAGGCGGGGATCAACCACATCGGGAGTGGGCTCGTCCTCGGGAACCGCGTCCTGCCGATTCAGCACCTTGGAGACGATGGTGACCGGCGCCGTTCCATCCAGGAGCGTGACCTCGTAATCCATCACCACCAGGTGCCGATCCCGGAAGGAGACCATGCGACTGGAGCGGACCCGCACGCGCTTTCCGCCCGGGGTCGACCAGATGAGCTCCCTGGTGAGTTCGCCGGCCCGCATATCCAGCACCCGCCCGTAACCGGTCAGGTGGGCGAAGGGGAGGACCAGGGGTTCATCGTCCACGTACAGCTTGAACACGCTGACATCGGGCACATTGACGATGGTCTGTCCGGTGCGGGCCAGCCCGTAGGCCTCCTCGGCGTGCTTGATGGGCCAGGTCTCGTGGAAGCCGCTGACGAAGGTTCCCGGCGAGAGGGAAGGGCGTCCCTCCTCGGGGGTGGCCCGGAGCCCCACGAAACCGTTGCTCTGGGCGAAGATGGTCTCGGCCCGCGCCATGTGGCGAGGGGCGAAGCGGGACTCCACGATGCGCCATTCGTCGGCCGGGTAGATGTGCTCGGGGAGGGGGATGACGTGACGGGCGAGCATGGGTCCAACTCCTGGCGTGGCTGACGGGGAACGAGGTGGGCCGGGGTGGTGCCGGTGTCCTGTCCGGGTGTGGGTGGGCGTGGCGGCGCGGGTGGGGCGGGTGGGCCCCTTGCTGTCCGCGGCCCTTCTACCTTCTATTCGGTCTCCTGCTCACGCAAATCAAGGCTTCCACGGGGGTGGCGGTGAACGACAAGAAGGTGGTCCTGGCGTACAGTGGCGGATTGGACACGGCGTGCATCCTGAAGGTCCTGGAGCAGCAGGGCTACGAGGTCATCGCCTATGTGGCCGACGTGGGGCAGAAGGAGGACTTCGACGATGTGGCCGAGCGGGCGCTTCGCACCGGTGCCTCCAAGGTCTTCGTGGAAGATCTCAAGGAGGACTTCGTCCGGCAGTTCATCTTCCCCGCCATCGCCGGAAATGCGGTCTACGAGAACCGCTACCTCCTGGGAACGGCACTGGCCCGGCCGGTCATCGCCCGACGGCAGGTGGAGATCGCCCTCCGCGAAGGGGCCGGGGCCGTGGCCCACGGCGCTACGGGGAAGGGGAATGATCAGGTCCGATTCGAACTGGCCTTCGCCGCTCTGGGTCCCCAACTCGAGGTCATCGCTCCCTGGAAGGATCCCGAGTTCCTGGAGCGGTTCCAGGGCCGGTCGGACCTGCTGGCATTCACCCGTGAGCATGAGATTCCGGTGGAAGCCACGGCGGAGAAGCCCTACTCCAGCGATGAGAACCTCATGCACCGGTCCTACGAGGCCGGGATTCTCGAGGATCCGGAGACGCCGCCGCCCGCGGACATGTTCAAGCTCACCCGGTCGGTGGCGGAGGCGCCGGACGAGCCCTCCCGGCTGGCCATTGAATTCAAGGACGCCATGCCCATCCGGGAGGAGAACCTGGACGATGGCACCGCCTTCACCGACCCGGTGGCCCTCTTCACCTATCTGAACGAGCTGGGGGGCCTCCACGGGATCGGACGGGTCGACATGGTGGAGAACCGGTTTGTCGGGATCAAGTCCAGGGGGATCTACGAGACGCCCGGCGGTACCATCCTCCACCACGCCCTCCGGGACCTGGAGGGCGTGGCCATGGATCGGGAGGTGCTCCGGCTTCGGGACATGCTCTCGCCCCGCTTCGCCGAGATCATCTACAACGGCTTCTGGTTCTCGCCGGAGATGGACTTCATCCAGGCCGCCTTCCGCCAGTCCGAGCAGCTCATCGACGGGCGGGTGCGGCTGGATCTCTTCAAGGGGAACGTGATCCCGCAGGGTCGGAACTCGTCCAGCCTCCTCTACGACCAGGAACTGTCATCCATGGACCGGGCCGGCGGATACGACCAGTCCGATGCCTGGGGATTCATCCGCATCAGCTCGCTCCGGCTCCGGGCCCACAACCTCATCCTCGAGCAGGTGGCCGAGGATGAGGGGCAGAGCGGGGAGGGCGAGGGTCGGTAGGAGCCGCTGCCCGGGGGTGGGGGGGGGCAGTCCTAGGCCCCCCGTCCCCCCCCCGCCACCTCCAGGGCCTCCGCTTCCGTCATCCCCGGGTTTTCGAAGCGGACCCCCAGCGCAGCGCACATGATGTGGAAGATCTCGGTGTTCTCCAGGAAACCCAGCGAGCCCGGGGCCACCGAGGGACCCAGGACCGCCACGGGCACGAGCCCGGCGGTGTGGTGGCTGGTGCTGAAGGACACATTGGGCCGGTCGGGGCTGCCGTCGGGACTGATGGTGATGAGTTTGGCCAGGGTATTCCCGGGCTGGCTCGCGTGGGCGTTGGGGTGCCCTCGCTGCACCTCCCGGTTTCCCCGCTCCCCGGCCACGACCCGGGCCATGATCTCAGCGTTGGAGTCCGGGACCATGACGCCCAGGTACTCCTGGACCGCGTCCTGGATGTTCTCCGGTGAGACGCCGGGGACGATGACCTCGCGGAAGAGCCATTCGTGGGAGGCCCGAACCCCGCCCAGCGTCTCGAACGCCGGAGTCGAGGCCCGGTAGCCGGGCCCGAAGCCGTAGACCGCCCCCCCACCCGTATCGTGATCGGCGGCTACGATGAGGATGGTGTCGTTCTGGATTTCCATGAAGGTGAGGATCACGTCCAGCGCCTCATCCGCCGCGATCCAGTCCCACAGGGCAGCGCCCAGGTCGCTTCGGTGGTTGGCATGGTCGATCCGACCGGCTTCCACCTGTAGAACGAAGCCTCCGTCCCGGTCGCCCAGGTGCTGGAGGGCCTTCGTCGTCATGGTGGTCAGGGAGGGGGAGGGGGCGTTCTGGAACCGCCGGTCCACCTCGTAGGGGAGGTGCAGGTCCCGGTCGGTGAAGAGGCCCAGGAGGCGATCGCCGGTGGCTGCCTCCAGCCCCTCCTCGTCGTGGATCACGTCGTACCCGGCTTCGCGGAACTCCGCCACCAGGTCCCGCCCGTCGCTCCGCGTTTCCGCCTCGAAGGGGCCGCGGCCGCCGCCCAACAGCACATCGGGGCGGAAGGCCAGGTACTGCTCGGCGATCTCCTCTTCCATTCCTCGGGCCGCCACCCGGGCCACCCACCCCGCCGGGGTTGCGTGGGTCATGCGGGTGGAGGTCACCAGTCCTGTGGCCCGCCCCTGATCCCTGGCCAACTGGAGGATGGTGGTGAGGTCACGTCCATCGGGAAGCTGGGAGAGGGCTCCGTTCACGACCCTCCGCCCGGTGGCCCAGGCCGAGGTCGCAGCCGCTGAATCGGTCACCACTGCGGTGAGACTCTGGGGGTCCATGCTCCCGTACTGTCCTGCGCTGAGCACCCGTTCCAGGAGGAGGGGGCGACCCAGGACCCGACGCGAGAAGAGGGAGGCGGCCGCCATATCCTCGTAACCGGTGCCGTCCAGCACCAGGAAGATGAGGTTTCGGCTCTCCCTCCACCCACCGGCCTCGACGGCACCCGGCAAGGCGGCGCGGGCGGCTCGAATGGCCCCCAGGCCGGGAAGGTGGGAAGCGGCGGCGGCGGCGCCGGCCAGAGCGCCGGCCTTGAGGAGATCCCGTCGATTCATGAGGACTTTGACTCCGGATCTGGGGAGGGAGGAGGGGCGGGCGCGTTGGCGCACCGGTGAGGATCGAGGATCAGGAAACTTCATCCCAACGCGGGAGGGTGGCAATGTTCGCCCCCGTTCCTGAAGGGGTACACCGCGGGCGCGAATCAGTGGACTTGTGTTCCTGAGGTGCCTGGCCGATCCTCGGGGGACATGGCGCCGGGGCATCGGCCCGGGCTGTTCACTCGTTTACCGAATCGGTCGGAGGTCATGGCGATGGCACAGAGGAATCCCTTGTTGGTGCGTGGCAGTGGTGTTGTGGCGGCGGTGGCGTTCGGGCTGTTCGCGCCCGGGGCGCTCTTCGGACAGGCCTGCATCGGGAGCCCCAATGGGCCGGGGCAGTACTCCATTACGGCGGATGCCAACATCACCAGTGGGGCCAACGACTTCGGCCTCGGTGTAGCGGCCAATTTCCCAGGCCCGCTCGGGGCACGGGCAGGCGTGGCCGTGGACGATTTCGACGACGATGACCGCCGGACCCGGCTGGAGGGCCGGGTGTCGTACGACATCCGCTCCGGCCCCGGAATCAACATCTGCCCCGTCGGCGGTGCCGACTTCACCCGGCGGACCCAGGATTCCTTCTCCGAGAACCAGCTCCGGATCCCTTTCGCCCTCTCGGCCGGGGGGCGCATCGACGCAGGGGATGGAATCCGACTGGTCCCGTCGGCTCGGGTCGGCTTCGCCCACTGGCGCTTCTCCGGCGACGCCTTCGATCAGACCCAGACCGAGAACTCCGTCTTCGCCGTGGCCGGCGCCGCCCTGGCTCTGGATGACGTCCACTTCCGGGCCGAGGTGAGAATC
The DNA here is from genome assembly GCA_003567615.1 of Gemmatimonadota bacterium. Taxonomy (GTDB): domain Bacteria; phylum Gemmatimonadota; class Gemmatimonadetes; order Longimicrobiales; family Gaopeijiaceae; genus PWLA01. The sequence continues at coordinate 4,710 of PWZC01000101.1, forward strand.
GACTCCTTCGAAGACGAGCCCTTCTACCGCTTCCAGGTGGGCTACCGGCGTTAGATCCCCGGCCATCCTCCAGGAAGGACCGCAGGGAAGGCTTCTCCCTGCCGCCCCTCGGGCCGACCCGTCCGGACGCTAGCCCGTCCGGACGGGTTCCGCCTCGGGCTCTGGGTGCCGCCGCTCTTCGGCCGCCTCCACAGCGTCGGCCACTTCCAGGTGGAAGCGCTCTCGCCCCACCCGCTCCGCCACCCCGGCCCGTTCCAGGCGGTCCAGAATCGGGCCATGGATCCCGGCGATGCGAAGCTCCACTCCCGCCGCCGCCAGCGTCTCCGCCAGGTCCATGAGTTCGTGGAGGGATGTGGAGTCCACACCGTTCACCGGGTGGAAGTCCAGAACCACCGTGTGGGGGCGGGTTCGGTCCTTCGGAGGGTGGAGGAAGCCGCGGACCCGGTCCCGGAGAAGCTGGGCGTTGGCGAAGGTGAGGGAGGCATCGATGCGAAGCACCGCAACCCCCTCGGGGCGAACCGCCTCCGGATGTCGGGTCACGTTCCGGAAGCTCCGGCTTCCGGGTAGTCGGCCCATCTCGGCGACGTGGGGGCGGGACATGCGGTACACCAGGAGCCCCAGGGAGGCCACGACTCCCACCAGGATGCCGGTCTCGATCCCCAGCGCCAGCGTGGCACCGAAGGTGACCAGCATCATGGAGAGGTCCTGCCGGTCGATGCGCCAGAGATGCACCGCTTCCTTCCAGTCCACCAGCCCCGCCACCGCCACCATGACCAGCGATGCCAGGACCGCGTTGGGGAGGTGTTGGAAGAGATCGGTGAGGAAGAGGAGGGTCAGTGCCACCACTCCGGCGCTCACCAGTCCCGCCACCCCCGACGTGGCGCCGGCCCGGGCGTTTACCGCCGTGCGGGAGAACCCTCCGGTCACGGGATAGGCGCGGAAGAAGGCACCGGCGAGGTTGGCCACCCCCAGCGCCGTCAGCTCCTGATTCGGACGAACGTCGTACCCCTGCTGCGTGGCGTAGACCTTGGCAATGGCGATGGATTCCATGAAGCCCACCATGGCGATGGTCAGGGCCACCGGTAGGAGGGCCCGGGCCGCCTCCCACTCCAGCACCGGAAGCATGGGTCCCGGGAGGCCTCCCGGGACCTCACCGACGACGCGGATCCCGGCTTCGGCCATCCCCAGGAGCCATGACAGGCCCGTCCCCAACACCACCAGCACGAGCGCACCCGGGATGGCCGGACCGAGACGCTTGAGCCCTACCAGCAGGAGGATCCCCGCCAATCCCAGTCCCAGGGTGGGGAGGTGCACGCTGCCCAGGTTCCGGATGAGGGCCAGGAGGATGTCGTGGACGCCGTGGCCCCCGGGAAGGTCCATCCCCACCAGGTGCCTCAGCTGGCTGGCGCCGATGATGAGGGCCGCGGCGCTGGTGAACCCGGCCAGGACCGGGTGTGACAGGAAGTTGGTGAGGAATCCGAAGCGGAGGAGTCCCATGGCCAACTGCAGCGCGCCCACCATGAGGGCCAGGAGGAGCGAGAGACGGATGTAGCGCTCGCCGTCGCCGTCGGCCAGGGGCGCCACCCCGGCCGCCACCAGGATGGACACGATGGCGACGGGGCCCACGGCGAGCTGGCGCGAAGTCCCCATGAGGGCATAGACCACCAGGGGGACCAGCGAAGCGTAGAGCCCGTAGATGGGCGGAAGGCCCGCGATGAGGGCGTAGGCCATCCCCTGCGGAATGAGCATGACCCCCACCGTGAGCCCGGCGGAGAGGTCGGAGCGAGCCCGGAGGGAATCGTACCCTCCGAGCTGCTCCGCCAGGGGTAGAAGGCGACGCATGGTCTTCACGTCCCTTCGTCGGCTGTCTGTGATCGGCGTGCTGGACTCAGACCGCCGCTGGCTCCTGGGGCTCGCCCTTGAAGGAGCCGGTCTCGATCTCCCCGTCCTCCTTGTAGGCGTCGAAGGAGCCGTTCACGAAGCGCACGTCATACCCTTCCCGTACCAGGAAGGCGGTGGCGGCCGCCGCGCGAGCACCGGTCCCGCAGTGGACGAGGAGGGTCCGGTCCTTGGGCAGCCGCTCCGGCGCCAGCGAAGGAAGCCGGGTGTAGGAGGCGCTGAGAGCACCGGGGATATGGGCGCCGGCATACTCGGAGGCGAACCGGACATCCACCACTTCCACGTCGCTGCGGAGCCTGGCCTCGGCCACGGCGTCGAAGCCCACCTCTTCCACCTTCCCGGCCTTGCCACCCTTGTCGAAGTACCGGGTCAGCGTCTCCGGCGTCACGAAGCCCACGATGTTGTCGTATCCGATCCGCACCAGGTCGCGGACCGCCTCTTCCACCGCGCTCTCCTCGATGATGAGGACGATGGCCTGGGTCTCATCCTCCACCAGGGAGCCCACCGCTGTATTGAAGGCCCGGTTCATGGGGGCGTAGAGGGCTCCGGGGATGTGCTTGGCCATGAACCCGGAGCGGTCCAGCCGCGTGTCCAGGAAGAGGGCCTCACCGCTGTCCACCCGGCGCTGCAGCTCGGCCACCGTGAGCCGGCGCGGGCTCGGAAGCTGCCCCAGGATGGGCACGCCCTTGTTGTTGTCCCGCTTCATGCGGGCGAAATAGGTCTGGGGCTCGGGCTGACCCGCCAGGATGGCGTCCACGAAGGCGTCCTCGCCCTGATCCGCCACCGACAGCGAGGCGTTGTAGAGCTTCTCATAGCCCACCGTGGTCTGGGGCACTGCGCCCAGGTCCTTCCCGCAGGTGGAGCCGGCGCCATGGGCGGGCCACACCTGGACATAGTCCTGAAGCTCGGTGAAGCGGGGAAGGGAGGCGAAGAGCTGCCGGGCCGAGGGCTCCTGCACGCCGTGCATCCCCGCCGCCTGCTCCAGGAGGTCCGGCCGTCCCAGGTCCCCGACGAAGACGAAGTCGCCGGTGGCCACTCCGATGGGCGTCGATGCGCCGCCGCCCCGGTCGATGAGGACGAAGCTGATGTGCTCCGGGGTATGGCCCGGCGTATGGAGTGCCTGGATCTCGATCCCACCGATGTGGAAGGAGTCCCCGTCCTTGAGGAAGGTCACATCGTACTCTTCGGTCCGGGCCCAGTCGCTGGCCCACTCGTCGCCGCCCTCATCGGACAGATAGGTGCGGGTCCCGTACTGGTGGGCGAACTCCCGGGCACCGGAGAGGAAGTCGGCGTGGATGTGGGTCTCGGCCACGGCCACGATACGGAGTCCCTCCGACTCCGCTGCCTCCACGTACCGGTCGATGTCGCGCTCGGGGTCGATGATCACGGCCTCCCCGGTCTGCTGACACCCCACGAGGTAGGCATACTGTGCGAGCTTGGGATCGAAGAATTGGCGGAAGAGCATGATAGGACTCCTTGGTTGTTCGGTTGCGGGGCGGGGCGCCGGGATTCGGGGCCCCGCCGCGTCCTTCAGTCGTTTCGTTTTTCGTCACGCAGCGAGGCGTGGACCATCCGTCAGTGGGGAAGCTTGCTCCGGAGTGCCGAGTAGGCCCAGGTGCCGGCCAGCGCCCCCAGGAGCGCCATGATCAGCACCGAAACCCCTCCGCCCAGGAGGGCAAAGATCGGGCCGGGGCAGGCGCCCAGGAGCGCCCAGCCGATGCCGAAGATGGTGCCGCCGATCCAGTACCTGGCGCCGGGGATCCGGCTGTCGCCCCACTGCTTGGGACTGAGCTTGATGGGCTCTCCCGTCGCCGAGGTCAGACCCATCCTCTTGATGATCTGGACCGAGATGGCGGCCACGACCACGGCCATCCCGATGATTCCGTACATGTGGAAGCTCTGGAAGCGGAACATCTCCTGGATACGGAACCAGGACACGACCTCGCTCTGTACGAAGATGATGCCCAGATACATTCCGATGAGGAGGTAGCCCGCCAGCGCCAGGGGGGTCACCACCGGCGTCGGTGCGGCGGAAGCAGTGGCCGCACCTCCCGCTGCCGTGGTCCTGGATCCCTGCGTCGTCGTCTGATTTGCCATGATGCGTCTCCGTCAGCCGAGAAGTAGGGGGAGGATGCCGAAGGTGACCAGCAGACCGCCGGCGAAGAAACCCAGTACCGCCACCAGCGAAGGAAGCTGTAGATCCGCTATCCCGGAGATGGCGTGGCCACTGGTGCACCCTCCGGCGTAGCGTGCCCCGAAGCCCACCAGAAACCCGCCCCCGACGATGAGGATGAGCCCCACCGGCGAGAGGAGCGTGCCCCAGGAGAAGAGCTCCGTCGGGAGGATCCCGGAGAAGTCCTGGATCCCCAGGGCCCGCAGGTCGGCCCGGGTCGCCTCGCTGATGTGCTGACCCGCGTCGGGCATGCCAATGAGTTGCACCGCCAGGAACCCTCCCAGGAAGATCCCCAGGATGAAGGTCAGATTCCACACCCCCGACTTCTTCCAGTCGTATTTGAGGAAGGCGGGCTTCCAGCGCTCCGGAGCAGGCGTTGCGGCGCACATGTGCCGCAGGTTGGCCGAGATCCCGAAAACCTTCCCTCCCAGGAGGAGGAGAAGGGGGACCACCAGGCCGATTAGGGGTCCGGCCACGTACCAGGGCCAGGGACCGGCGAGGTTCTCGAACATAGGGTGACCAATCCGTGCGTCGTGGGTGTTCATCAGATCGGGTCCGGGAGTTCCGGCCCGCCTCACTGCCTTGCTATACAACTTAATAGTAGAATACTATGTGTCAAGGCTTCCGGTTCCCTTCTCCCGGCCTTTGCCCGGCCCTGGATCTTCCCGACCGTGAGGGAGACTTCAGCTTCCCCCTTTCCGTGGGTATTGTACCGGCGTGACTGATTCGACTTCCGGACCCGGCCCTGGCTCTTCTTCCGAGTCTACCCCACACGACTCTCCGGGGGTGCGCCCCGGGTTCCCGGGCCCGGCAGGATCCGAGGACCCATCCCCGGCCCACCGCCCCTCGCGGTGGCGCAGCGCCCTTCGGTGGGGTGAGCGCATTCTCTTCATTGTGCTCCTCATCTTCCTGGCGGAGCAGTTGGGCCCGCGCTTCACGGCCTGGACCGGGATCGGTCCGTCCTTCGCTCCGGTGGAGCGGCTGGAGGAGGGGTTCCCTCCCGCGGTGGGTCTCGACGGATTCGCGCTTCCGGCGGAGCGGGTGGAAGCCGCCGGCGACGGGGTCCGGGTCATCACCTTCTGGGCCACCTGGTGCCGGGTCTGCAGTTGGGAACTCCCCGCCCTGCAGCGGGTCCACGACGATCTGGCCCACCGGGGTGTCGAGGTTCTCGCCCTCTCCATTGATCAGGAAGGGCCCGGCGTGGTCCTGGAGTACCGCGAGCGGCGGGGCTTCACCCTCCCCATGGCCATGGCCGCAGCCGGCTCACGGGAAGCCTTCGGCGGGATCCCGGGGATCCCCACCACCTTCATCGTGGACGCGGACGGGGTGATCCATCACCGCATCGTGGGGGCCTCGGGTCCTGGAACCATCCGGCGCGCTGCGGAGCGACTGCTGGACGACGGGTAGGGACGGGGCGGATCTGCCACCGGGGGCATTCCACCGGACCGTTTCCGGCCTCGGGCGGGGTGGGTTGCCCGGACGGCTCGGGTCATGCAGACTCCACCGCGTCACCGTCGGTTCGACCCCCTTCTTCTTCCCTGACGATGCGTTCTCTCCCGCGAGGTACCGCCCTGGCCAAGGGTAAGGACAGGTGCTGGAGTCACCTGTCTCCACCGGCCCTCTTCACCATTCCGGCGCTGGCCCTGGTTCTGGGCGCTTGCGAGGCGCCGCCGGCCCAGCTTCCTGCCGGTGAATTCGGGACGTCGGCCCCGGTTTCCATCGAGGCGGTGAGGGCAGATCCGGGAGGGGCC
>PWZC01000166.1 GCA_003567615.1 Gemmatimonadota bacterium
ATGAACCTGGATCAGGATCTGCGGGAAGGGCTCGATCTGAGCGTATCGGCGGCGTATGCCCGGAACGAGAACAACCGGGGCTGGAACAACAACTGCAACAACTTCGGGTGCCACGGCTACGCCATCGCCTACATCCCCAGCTTCGTGAATCTGGAGGCCAGGAACCCGGACGGCTCCTTCCCCCGGCCCACGGTGGGTGTCCAGTCGAATCCCATCCAGCTCACCGAGCTGGGGGTGAACCTCGAGGAGACGAACCGCTTCACCGGCGGGGCGAATCTGTCATGGCAGATCCTGGACGGCGGTGAGCAGCGGCTCCGCTTCGTGACCGGCGCCGGTGTGGACGCCTTCGACCAGCGCAACGACGTCTGGAGCCCCAACGAGCTCTTCTCGGAGCAGGTGAAGTCGCTCCCGGGCGAGTCGCTGGAGGCCGGAGGTCGGAGCCTGTTCTACAACTGGAATGCCAACCTCATCCACGAGTGGGTGCGAGACGCCTTCACCGCCTCCACCTCCTTCGGGATCCAGTACGAGGACCGGAGCCTCCACACCTTCCGGATCCGCAGTCAGAACCTCCTCCCCGGTGAGCGCAATGTGAACCAGGGGACGGCCATCACGGCGGTGGAGAACCTGACCGCGGAGCGGACCATCGCCCTGTACGCCCAGGAGGCCCTCTTCCTCATGGATGACCGGCTCCTGGTCCTGGCCGGACTCCGGGCCGAGCGGAGCAGTGTGAATGGAGACATCGACCGCTTCTACGTCTTCCCCAAGGCGTCGGCCTCGTACCGCTTCCCCGGCCTCATCGGGGATGGAAGCGAGCTGAAGTTCCGGGTCGCCTACGGCGAGACCGGAAACCAGCCCCTCTTCGGGCAGAAGTTCACCAATCTCGGGACGCCCCAGATCGGTGGTCAGCAAGGCATCACCGTCTCCACCACCGCCGGCTTCCCGGACGTGGAGCCTGAGCGGCTGAAGGAGTGGGAGGCGGGAATCGACGGGGAAGCGCTGGCCGGACGCATGACCTTCGAGCTCACCGGCTTCACCCGGAACACCACGAACCTGCTCCTGCAGCGGGTTCCGTCGCCCTCGTCCGGTTTCACCACGGAGATCTTCAACGGCGGTGAGATCCAGAACCAGGGGATCGAGGCGTCGCTGGGCTTCACCCCCATCCTCCGCGGCGACTTCCGCTGGGTGAGCCGGAACACCTTCACCCGTTACACCAGCGAGGTGCTGGATCTGGCGGGGCTGCCCCCCTTCTTCCCGTCGGCCTCGGGCTTCGGGAACCTGGGTCGGACGCGGATCGAGGTGGGCCGGCCCATCACCCAGATCGTGGGCTTCGGCGAGGGCGAGGACGGCAACATCACCTCGTCGCTGGTGCAGCTCGGGAACAGCGCGCCGGACTTCCGCATGGGCTTCATCAACGATCTGAGCTGGGGTCCCATGAGCCTGAGCGTGGTCACGGACTGGCAGAAGGGCGGAAACGTCATCAACCTGACCCAGTTCCTGCGGGACGCGGGCCGGACCTCCGACGATCATGGAACGCCTGCCTGGGAGAGGCGGGATGGCCAGCGGGTCCGGGGGATCATCTCCCCCTACATCGAGGACGCCTCCTTCGTGAAGGTGCGCGAGGTGGCTCTGGACGTGGCGGTCCCCCAGGAGTACACCGACGCGCTGCGCCTGGGAACCCGGAGCCTGCGGGTGGGGCTCACCGGGCGCAACGTGTTCATGTGGACCCGCTACAGCGGCCTCGATCCCGAGGTGGCCAATTTCGGAGCGGCGGCGGTGCGCAACAACCTGGACATTGCGCCGTATCCGCCGTCCCGGAGCCTCTTCCTCAACATCTCCGTGGGGTTCTGACATGAATGAGACGAACCGAACCCCCTTCCGGGGGACGAATCTTCGTCGCGGCGCCCTGACGCTGGCGGCGGTGGGCCTCGCGGCGCTCACGGCGTGCGGGGACCTGGACATCGTGAATACCAACGCTCCCACCGTGGAGACCCTCACCGAGTCGCCCACCCGGGACGTCATGGCACGGGCGGCTACGGGGATCTTCGCCCAGAGCCTGAACGACGTGGGGACGCGGATCCAGTTCTACGCCCTCTACGGGCGGGAGGGGTGGAACCTCCTGGGCAACGACCCCCGGGAGACGGGGGAGCAGCTCCGGGGGCCGCCCGATCCCTCAGGGCGGAACTCGGCCATCTGGACCGGCCAGTACTCGGCCATCCGGACCATCAACACCTATCTGGCGGCGCTGGAGACGGCCACGGGGCTGAGTGACGCCGAGCGGCGGGCGGCAGCCGGCTTCGCCAAGACCATGAAGGCGTCCAACTTCCACAACCTGGCCATTCGCACGGGCGAGTTGGGGATTCCCATCGACGTGGATCGGCCCATCACGGCGGATCCGGCCCCCTTCGTGAGCTTCTCGGCGGCCATGGAGCACGTCTCGAATCTCCTGGACGAGGCGTACCAGGACCTGCAGGCCGGGGGGAACAGCTTCCCCTTCACCATGGCTCCGGGATTCACGGGCTTCGGGAATCCGGCTGCGTTCGCCCAGTTCAACCGGGGGCTCGCGGCGAAGGTGCTGGTAAATCGGGCCACCTTCCTCGGGTGCACGGCGTGCTGGGCGCAGGCGGCTACCGTCCTGGACCAGTCGTTCATCACTGATCAGGGGCTTCCCGAGTCCCTGTCCACCGGCGTGTACTACGGGTTCTCGGCGGCGGCGGGTGAGCCGTCGAATCCGGTGAGCGAACCTCTCACGAACAACCGGCTCTGGGTGCATCCGTCCATCATCAGCGGAGCCCAGCTCCGGCCGGACGGGACGCCCGACCTGCGTCTGGTGACCAAGGTCACCGACACCGGACGGGAGCACAGTCTGGCGGGGCTCTTCGCCACCCACAAGCCGACGCTCTTCAACAATCCGGCAAACCCGGCGGTACCGAACCTGGGAGCGCCCATCCCCAGGCTCATCAACGAGGAGCTCCTCCTGCTCCGGGCCGAGATCCGGTGGAACAACGGGGATCGCCAGGGCGCCGTGGACGACCTGAACCGGATCCGGGAGTACGCCGGAGGGCTCGGGCCGGCAGCCATCAGCGCTGGAAGCTCCAACGACGAGTTCGTCACGGAGCTTCTCTACAACCGCCTCTACTCTCTCATGTGGACCCAGGGCACCCGTTGGCTCGATGCCCGGCGGTACGACCGGCTGGACACCTTGCCGCGTGATCGGGCCGGGGACAACGTCTTCACCAACATGATCGTGCCGGCCAACGAATGCTCGGCACGGGATCTGGCGAGCCCGTGTCGGCCACTTTGACGCGGTCGGTACCGGGCTTGGCGGTCACGCCCTCCGGTTGCCACCAGGGCAGGTAGGGTTGCCCTGATGAGTTGACTGGTGGAAGAGCTGGCAGGGCAGTGGAGGGGTCGGTCCCGTGGCAAACGGGGCCGGCCCCTTTACCTTTGGGTTTCGCCACCCCCCGGCCGGTGCCTCCCTGCCTGCGAAAAACGACCGGCGGGTGCCATCGCTTCCTGTCTTCGTCCTGTCCCGTGCTCCAGTCGCTCCCAGACTTCTCCTCTTGCGCCCTGGCGTCCCGGGTCGGTCCATCTCCCCTTGGGGCCCTACGCCGGCGTCCCGCTCGCCTCCGGTGCCCCTGGACTTCCCGCCGCAGCCCCGCCTCCCAGGTGATCCCACGGGGGAGGGGATCCTGGCTCCCCCTTCTGGTCCTGGTCGTCCTGGTCCTGGTCGTGGGTTGCACCGGAGATGGGGAGGTGCGCCACCCCCCTCCTGGTGAGGAGTCGAGGGAGTTCGCTGCACCTGCCATGGACCAGGTCCGGTCTCCGGACGGCCTCCTCACCGATCGGGCGCTTCAGGTATTGGAGGAGGCGGCTCAAGCCGGACAGATCCCAGAGCTCCTGGAGGTCCTGGACCGCGGCGAAGAGCGGGAGCGTGCCCGAGCCGCGTTCTCCCTGGCCTCGACGCCTGGAGCTTCCGGTGACATGGATGTGGAAGAAGCGCTCCTCCAGGCACTCCTGGATACGTCGGCTTCGGTTCGTGCAGATGCGGCCTTCGCTCTCGGCCGGTTGGCGGCGTGGGGGGCCGGCACCGGGGATGTGGATGTGGGCCCCGGCCCCCAAGGTGTGGAGGGTGAGGTCCGGACCCATGTGGGTGTCCCCCTCATGGGCCGCCGGAGGCCCGAGGTGGAGCGGGGCATGGTGGCGGCGCTTGCCGCGGAGGAGGATGACCGGGTGCGGGCGGTTCTGGCCGACGCCCTGGGATTTGTGGGCGCAGAGGATGCCCTCCCGGTTCTACTGGAAGAAGAGGTGGCTCGGGGGGCCGCCTCCCTGGCCATGGCTCGTATCGTCCTGCGCACGGTTGGCGAGAGGCGGAGGGGAGGCGGCGGCACGCCGGCGGAAGTGGATCCCGCCGCAGCCACCTCTTTGGCAGCCACCTCTTTGGATGGTGCGGTAGACCTCCTGGCGGATCGATTGACGGACCACGACGCCGGTGTCCGAGGAGCGGCGTCCTGGTTCTTCTGGAGCGTTCAGGACGAAGAGCTGCTGAAGTGGGCCTCGACCCGGTTGCAAGAGGCGGTGACGTTGTTGTCGCCCCACGATCCGGCCATGATCCAGGCCGCTGACGCACTGGGACGTATCGCCGGTCCGGCCGACCTTTCGTTCTGGATTGATCTGGCGGTCCACTCCCACAGCCCACCCGTGCGGATGGTGGCGGTCCGGACCCTGGGAAGGTCCGTACTTCTGGAGAGGGACGGCGTCCGGGACCTTCTCTGGGAGCGGGTCGAGGCAGATCCCTCCGACGCGGTGGCCTCCGAGGCGGCTCGGGGGCTCCTGGGCGGGTTCCGGATCCCGGCGGCCACACTCACCCGAGCCTTGGACTTCCTGGAGCGCACCGATGTGGGTTGGGTTCGTCAGGTCCCCTTTCTGGTTCCGGTGGCCATGCTCCGCTCCCCGGAGCCCATCTCGGCGTGGACACGGCGTCGGCTTACGGCCTCCGAAGGGGAGGCGGCGGCGTGGGGAATCGAGGCGTTGGGCTTGCTTTCCGACCCCCCCATCACCCACGAACTCTTTTCGTTCTTCGAGGAAGGGGACGGTGACCCCTGGGTCACCCTGGCGGTGACTCGTGCGCTGAACGGCCGGTGGGAGCGACTGTGGGAGGGTCCGGAGGCCATGGACCGCTACCAATTCTTCTTCCAGGAGCGGATCCGGACCGGCGAGGTGCCCACGGCGGTGCATGCGGTCCGCGCTCTCGCCCACCCGGTGTTCGCGGAAATGGATGCGGAGGAACGCGTTCTGGAGGCGCTGCGGGAGCGGATGGAGCTGGGAGGATCCGTTCGTCCTGTGATCCGGGAGGCGTGGGCGGCTTTCTCCACCCGCCGTGGACCGCCCTTCTTCCTGGATTGGGACGGGTCGGCCTTCCGGGAGCTGGATCCAGGAGCCATTCCCCGGGAACTGCGGGCGGGGTCTCAGGGGCCGGAGGCCTCGACGGCTGGAGAGGGAGTGGCCGTGGGATTCCGGGAGTTCCCGGAGGATATCTTCCGACCCTTTGGCTCCCGACCCGTCCTGGTCCTGGAGATGGCACAGGGTTCGGTGGCCTTCCAACTCCTTCCGGAGGAGGCGCCAAGGAGCACGGAGGCGCTGATCCGTCGGGTGACGGCAGGGGAGTTGGCTGGGACACCGTGGCATCGGGGAACGCCCGGTCGGGTCATGCAGGGGGGGGACGGGATCGCTCACGACGGGACTGGCCGGGACGTGCTTCCCCAAAGAATGGAGCCTACCATGCTGGCCTTCTCCGCCGGCACGCTGGGAGTGGCCTGGGAAGCGGGGAAGCCGCTGGGGACCGGACTCAACCTCTTCGTCACCATCGTTCCCGAGTTCGGTTTCGACGGCGGTTACACTGCCATTGGGAGGGTGGTAGTGGGGACCGGGGTGCTGCACGGACTTCTGCCTACCGATCGGATTCTGCGGGCCTGTATCCTTCCAAACCGCTCGCCAAAGGGCCTACCGGCTATCTCCTGCACGGAGACCGAACCGTAGGTCCACTTTAACAAATCACGCCTTCGGTGCCTGGGCTCTATGGAATGTCTTTCAGACATCTTGCGGGGGCTCTGTCCCGGGAGTAAGGTGGTTCCGGGGCAGAGGAGCAGTGGGACCCCTACCCTCAGGAGAGTCGGGCGTTATCCCGTCTCCAGAGTCATCTCCAGTCCAGGAGGACATCTCATGTTCGGTCGTTTGTTCGCACGTGCGACGCTCGGGGCATTTCTGCTTCTGGTGTCTGCGCTCCCAGCTCATGCCCAGAGTGGCTCGGTCTCCGGTCAGGTGACCTCCGCCGACACCGGGCAGCCCTTGGCTGCGGCCCAGGTGTTCCTCGAGGGCACCGGTTTCGGGGTGGTAACCAGCGGGGAGGGCCGCTACTCCATCGGGAATGTGCCGGCGGGTACGTACACGGTGGTGGTTCGCCTCATCGGTTACGCCGATGCGCGCCGCGAGAACATCGTGGTCCGCTCCGGTGAGTCCACCACCATCGACTTCCAGATGCGCTCGCAAGCCCTACGCCTTCAGGAGGTGGTGGTGACAGGGGTGACGGATCCCACCGAGGGGACCCGGGTGCCCTTCACCGTGGCCCGGGTGTCTCGTGAAGACCTCCCGGTGCCTTCCTCCAATGCCGTGGCGGCGCTCCAGGGCCGGGTAGCCGGCGCTCGGGTGGTGAGGGGTGGAGGACAGCCTGGCTCGGGTGTGTCGGTGCGTCTCCGGAACCGTCTGTCCGTAAATACCGGTGCCGCTCCCCTCATCGTTGTTGATGGTGTCATCCAGGCCGCCAACTCGGTGGACATCGACCCCAACGACATCGAGAGCCTTGAGGTGGTCAAGGGGGCGGCGGCCGCGTCCCTCTACGGCGCCCGGGCCCAGAACGGGGTCATCCAGATCCAGACCCGGCGGGGACGGGACGTTCCCTTGAACGCTACCCGGATCACGGCTCGCTCCGAACTGGGCTTCGGCTCAATCCGCCAGCTTCCCGGCGTGGCCATGGCCCACCAGTTCCTGCAGAACGAGCAGGGCCAGTGGACGGATTCGGACGGGAATGTGGTGGACCGGCAGAACCGGGTCATCCAGCCGTCGCGGATGATGGACCAGCCCTACCGGACGCAGACGTTCAACAACTTTGATCGTTTCTTCGATGCTGGCCGGACCAGTAACACCACGGTGAACCTCTCTCGGAACATGGAGAGCACGAACTTCTTCTTCTCCGCCGGGGACTACCGGGAGACGGGGATCGTCCCCGACTTCAACGACGGGTATGAGAGGCAGAACTTCCGCATCAACCTGGATCACCGGATCCGGGACGACCTGACCCTGGGGCTTACCAGCTACTACGCCCGTTCGGCACGGGACAATCTGACCCCAAGCCCCTTCTTCTCGTTGCGCTTCTTTCCTCCGGACATCGACCTGAACATCCGGGACGAGGACGGCGACTTCAAGGTGCAACCCGACCCGTCCATGTTGGAGAACAACCCGCTCTACCCCCTCACAGCGGTGGATTCGTGGAACTGGCGGTCCCGCACCCAGGGGAGTGCCCAGCTCCGATACAGTCCGCTGAGCTGGCTGAATTTCGAGGGAATCCTCTCCTTCGACCGGTCGGACCGGGAGTCGGCCACGCTGTATCCCAAGGGATACAAGACAGTGAATCCGGGACAGCTCAACGACGGTCAATACACCCGGTCCTACGCCTTTGACCAGGCGCTGAACGGCACGCTCCAGACCTCGCAGATCCGGACCTTCGGTGACCTTACGGCCCGGACCCGGATCCGGTACAACTTCGAACGGGACGACTTCGAATCACAGCAGGCCCAGGCGCGGGAGTTCCGGGTCTTCGGACTTCGTTCCCTGAACAACGGGATCCAGCAGTTCACCTCCGGCAGTTCGAACCAGGTACGCAGTGAGTCCATCCTGGGGGCGCTGGGGCTGGACTACGGCGGCCGCTACATCTTCGATGCGCTGGTCCGGCAGGACGGCAGCTCCCTCTTCGGTCCCGATGACCGGTGGAACACCTACTATCGTGTGGCGGCGGCCTGGCGTATGGCCGAGGAAGACTGGTGGCCCTTCCTGGGGATCACCGAGTTCAAGCCCCGCTTCTCCCAGGGTACCGCCGGGGCGCGCCCCAACTTTTCCTGGCGCTATGAAACCTGGTCCGTAGGGACCGCCGGTCCCTCCAAGGGCCAGCTCGGGAACCGGGCCCTGCGGCCGGAGCTCACCACCGAGCGGGAGTATGGCCTGGATATGATCATCCAGGACCGCTTCTCCATCGAGTTGGTCTACGCCGATACCGAGGTGCAGGATCAGCTCATCCCCATCCCCCTCCCCGGGGTGTTTGGGTTCAGCAGTCAGTGGCAGAACGCCGGCGTGGTGGATGCCACGGCGTACGAGGCCACCTTCGAGGCCATCCTGGTTTCGCAGCCCGACTTCTCGTGGCGGGCCGGGATGGTCTTCGACCGGACCCGGAGCGTGCTGCGGGATTGGCCTCGCTCCTGCTACGTCACCTCGGTGTTCTACCGGTGCGAGGGCGAGGACTTCGGCACCATGTATGGTCGTAGCTTCATGACCTCTATGGACGATCTGCAGCGGCACCTGGGCGGTCGCTTCGCCGACTTTGCCGACCAGTTCCAGGTGAACGACGACGGCTACCTGGTTCCGGTGGGCAACGCCAACTGGACCGACGGCCTCTCGGGCGGTCTTTGGGGCACCCAGGTGAACGTGGACGGCGTGAACCTCCCCTGGGGCCTGCCCATCGTGGAGCGGGACGATTCGGGTGTGTTCGCCCAGCGGAAGATCGGTGACGCCAACGCCAACTTCAATCTGGGCTTCACCAACAACTTCCAGTGGCGGGGGATCCAGATCTACTCGCTCTTCGATTGGAAGAATGGTGGTGACATCTACAACGAGACCCGGCAGTGGCCCTACCGGGACAACATCTCCCCGGACCAGGTGCAGACCGGGAAGCCGGACGAGCGGAAGAAGCCCATCGACTACTACGAGGCGCTCTACAACACCAACTCCACCAACAGTCACTTTGTGGAGGACGGTTCCTATGTGAAGCTTCGGGAGCTCTCGGTGGCGTACCGGTTCAACCAGTCCCAACTCCAGCGCTTCATCGGTGGCCTCGGGATGTCCGGACTGTCCGTGGAGCTCATCGGACGGAACCTCCTGACCTTCACCAACTACTCCGGCGACGATCCCGAGGTGGGCGGCACCGCGGCCGGCGGAGTGACGGAGAACCCCTTCGACAGCTTCGGCTACCCCAACTTCCGCACCCTCACCCTCGGCATCACCATCGACTTCTGATGGCCAAGCCCACGGGAACCAAGGAGAAGCATACGATGAAGAAGCTTCGAACGCTCTCTGCCCTTGCCCTGCTGGCGGTGGTCCCCGCCTGTCTGGACATGGATGTGGAGAATCTGAACTCTCCGGATGCGGAACGGGCGCTGGCGGAGGCCAGTGATGTGGAGGCGCTGCTCTCCACGGGGTATTTCCGCTTCTGGAACGGCACGCAGAAGTATAATCCGTCCATGGCGCTGGGTGTGGCGGGGAATGAGATCACCTCGTCCTGGGGGAACTTCGGAATGCAGGACTCCGGAACCCGACCCCGGGGGGCCTGGGACAACTCGCCCACCTACACGTACCGCGCGGCCAACGCGGTGCCCTGGGGGCAGCTCTACGAGGCCATCTCCAACGTGAGCGACGGCGTCACGGCCGTCGACCAGGGACTGCGCTTCGTCTCGGAGGACGGTCAGGACCAGACGGACCGGGCCCTGGCGTATGCCCGCTTCGTGCAAGGGGTGTCCCACGGTTGGCTGGCCATGATCTTCGATCAGGCCATCATTTTCGATGAGACGGTGAACCTGGAAGACGGGATCCCTTCACCTCAGCCCTACCAGGATGTCATGGCGGCTGCCATCGGTTACCTGGAGGAGGCGGCCGCAATTGCGGGGCAGTCTTCCTTCCAGTTCCCGGGGGGCGACAACTCATGGATCAACGAGCGTCCCCTCTCCAACACGGAGCTGGCGCAGTGGGCGCACTCGTACGCCGCTCGATATCTGGCGGCGGTGGCCCGGACCCCCGCCGAGCGGGATGCGGTGGACTGGAACCGGGTCATCTTCCACCTGGACCGGGGTGTGCAGGATGACATGACCTCGGTGGAGGCCGATGGGAGCATCTGGTGGTGGGCCTTCGCCGAGCGGCCCGACTCCTGGATCCGGGCTGCCTACGACCTGGTGGGCCCGGCCGACGAGAGCGGGGCGTTTGAGGCATGGAAGGCGGCTGATCCGCTGGACCGCAATGTCTTCACCATTGAGACGTCGGACCAGCGGATCCATGCCCCTGGGGATCCCACTGCGGCCGGTACCTACTTCCGGCGCATGACCGGGTCTCCCTTCCAGGCAGCTCGGGGGAACTACTTCCAGTCGCTCTATCACCAGGAGCGCTTCGCCTATCACCGGGCCACGGCATTCCGAGGTGAAATGCCGGTCTTCACCCG
>PWZC01000322.1 GCA_003567615.1 Gemmatimonadota bacterium
GGTGCGTCTCGTGTGCGGAGCAGAGGATGCCAGTGGGGTCAGATGCAACCAGGGCCCGGTTTCAGCCAGGGGCCCCGGTTCATCAACCAGAGTCCCACGGCCCACCCGGTCAGGGGAAAGTTAACTGGATGACCCCCAGCCTGGTCACCCTCCCCTTGCCGGAAACCGACCCTACAAAAAAAACCTCTCCGGGTCTGACCGGAGAGGCATCTTCTTGCTGCTCACGTCTGAACTCCTGCAGCCGCTGCGACCGGAACCGGTCGCGCTGGCTTGGACCGCGTCCGCTGCACGGACATCCGCGAGCGTTCAAGCCGAAGGGCGGGATCATGGCCACTGCTGGACTCGAACCAGCGACCCCTACGATGTGAACGTAGTGCTCTACCAGCTGAGCTAAGTGGCCGTCGTGTGGGTCGGACCCGGGGTGCGCCCGGCACCAACCCGTTTTTTTGCACATACCCTCATGCAGCGAAGATCCGGGATCAGCTCCCGGATCTTCGTCAGGCCGGAGGAGCTTCTCCGACCAAGTACCCCCACGGGGAATCGAACCCCGGTTTCCTGGCTGAGAACCAGGTGTCCTAGGCCACTAGACGATGGGGGCGTGGGCCCTGATTTGTGTCAGGGCCGAAAATTATACCCAAGGCCCGCCGAGGGATCAACCCCCCTCCCCCTCATCGCCGGATGAGCCGGGGTCGGGTTTCCCCGTCACCGTCGGGGGTGCCCCGATCCGGCCCCCCCGCATCGGCGGGTACGTCCAGGGCCCCTCCCCCCTCCCGCTGCAGTTCCTGGATTGGCAGGAGCCACTTCCGGACCATGCGCTCCATCCAGCCGTCTCCCCATGGATTCCAGGCCTCGAAGGCCTCCAACCTGCTCCCGCTCCATTGGGCTCGTTGCCCCGGACGCTAGGCGTCGGGCACACCATCGGCGCCGTACCGGAGGAAGTTCACCACCGCCCCGAGAGTCCGCTCCTCTTCAACCAATTGATTGTGGGTGGGGCAGCAGATCTCCAGGTTCAACGCTCCGGGAAGGAGCCCTGACGACCCGGGGATGACGCGAAGGTCCACCGGTGTGCGGATGGCCAGATCCTCAACCCCCTCGGGGACCCCTCGCTCGCCTTCGTTGAGCTGTGTCAGGAAGTCGCTCCCGGGAACCATCTCCCTTCCGCCATCGCCCCATGCCAGGATGGCCGCCACGGTGCCCCGGTGCGGGGTCCCCAGAAAGACGGCCCGACGCACGGCTTCCTGCACGTCGGGTCGGGTCAGGAGATAGTAGCGGACCGCCAATCCCCCCATGGAGGGGGCCACAATGTCCACACGGTGCGCACCGGTCATGGCCCGGAGGGACTCCACGGCCCGGTCGATCTCCCGGGCATGCCGCTGGTTGCTTCCGAACGGATCGGGGAAGCTGAGAGCCGCGATACGGGTCTCCGGCCATCCCTTTTCGATGAGGTGGAGCCGGAGTGGCTCCAGATCCGGTGCTTCGTCGCCCCACCCTGGAACCAGGAGGACGGGCACGGCCTCGAGGTCGCCGCCGCCGAAGAGGGTCTGGGCCGACAGGGGCTGGGCACCTTGCCCGGAGCCGGCACCGAAGGTCAGGGTCAGAACCAGGGCCGGGACCACGAACCGAGCGGACGCCAGCCGCGCCTGGTACCACCGCGCTCTGTGTCCCATACCGGCTGCCTTCGCTGCGTTCATCCGGTTCCGTTCCCTCCGCCGCGTTCATCCCGTTCGGTCGAGGGCTCCATTCCCTTCCAAGCCCCGCTCCCCTTCCTGGCCCAGGCTCCCCTGCCCTTTCCCTCCCTTCACAAGCCTCCCGGTCGGGATACACCGGGACAGCCGGGATGGATCGCCTGCGCCATGGCATGACACCCGCGCCATGGTATGACACCTGCGCCACGGCATGACACCTGCGCCATGGCGTGGGAGTGGGGTCAGGGGTCGCCACCACCGGCGATGCGGATCGATTCCACCACCCGCTCGAGCGCCACCTCACGCTGAAGGGCCGACAGGACCAGGGGCGGGGAGAGCTCCAACACCTCGCCGTGGGCTCCCGCCGGGAGGACGATGAGCCCACGCCGGAGTGCTTCTTCCGTCCCCCGGACCCCGGCGCCGGGACGGCCCAGATCGATGCCGATGAAGAAGCCCCGGCCCCGGATCTCCCGGATGGAGTCCCGGGGCAGTTCCCTTTCCAGTGCCTCGCGGAAGGCCGCTCCTTCCCGGGCCGCATAGGCGGTCAGCTCCTCGCCCTCGAGAACGTCCAGGAAGGCGATCCCGGCGGTGCAGGCCAGGGGGTGGCCCAGGAAGGTGGAAGTGTGGAGCGCCTCGCCCGGCGACTCGGGCCAGGCGTCCATGACCGAAACCGGCCCGGCGCAGGCGCTGAGGGGGAGTCCGCCCCCCAACGCCTTCCCCACACAGATCAGGTCCGGCACGACCCCGTCGTGCTCCAGGGCGAAGAGGCGGCCGGTACGCCCCAGTCCGCTGAAGATCTCGTCGAAGACCAACAGGGCTCCGGCCGCGCGGGTGCGCCGGGCCACCTCCGCAAGGAAGCCGGGGGGTGGCACCCGGACCCCGGCCCGCCCCTGGATGGGCTCGAGGATGACTGCACCAGGGGGACCGTGAGTGGCCCCTCCCGGCACACCGCCGGCACCCCCGCTCGACACATCGCCCGCACCCTGGCCCGGCTCCCTGGCTGCCAGCGCCAGGTCCAGCGCCGCCAGACTCTCGTCCGCCTCCACCGCCGTTGTGGGGAAGGGGACGAAACGCACGCCGGAATAGAGGCGGCGCCGGAAGGGCTCTCGGAAGTCGTCCCGGCCGGTGGCGGCCAGCGAGCCCAGGGTGAGGCCGTGGTAGGCTCCCCGGAAGGCCACCACGCCGGGGCGACCGGTGGCCAGGAGGGTGGTCTTGAGGGCGATTTCCACCGCCTCCGATCCGGAGTTGGCCAGGGTGATCCGGCTCCGCTCACCCCAGGGAAGGATGGCGGCCAGGCGCTCCAGGAACTCCACCTTCCGCACCGGCGGGTGCACATCGCCCATCCCGTGGGTCAGGATGCCGGCCTGCTCCCGGATGGCGGCGGTGATCTGCGGATGCGCATGACCCGCCAGCGCCACGCCGAAGGCACCGGTGAGATCCAGGTACCGGTTCCCGTCGGCATCATCCACCACGGCGCCCCGGGCCCGGGACCAGAAAACGGGAAAGTGGTCAGAGAGGTAGGTGACGTTCCTCGACTCCACCCGGCGCAGACGCCGGGCCAGGTCCCGGGTTGCCGGGCCGGGTGGGGAGGTAACGATGCGGGGAAGGGGGGGATCAACCATACCACGGAACCGGGGGTTGGAGGCCGAGGGTGTAAGGGGCACCGCCCGACCACCGGCGGCGCCCGTCTTTGTGGGGCAGGAACTCTTCTCTAGACTTCAGTGGCGGGGGCGGAAGCACCTGCCGTCCCCGGAAAAGGTAGCACCCCCCCGGACCCGGAGGCCGCCGTGACCGAGAAGCACCACTCGTCCGAGAATGACCGCCCCGCCGAGAAGCACCACCCGTCCCAGAAGCAGCGCCCGTCCCAGAAGCACCGCTCCCGCCACATCGGGGACCGCCGCCTCGCCCCCGAAAGCCTCATGATGAGCTACGGGTACGATCCGGCCCTCTCGGAAGGCTCGGTGAAGTGCCCCATCTTCCAGACCTCCACCTTCGTCTTCGAGTCGGCCGAGGACGGGAAGGCCTTCTTCGAGCTGGCGTACGGCCTTCGGGAACAGGAGGCGGACGAGAGCATGGGCCTCATTTACTCCCGCCTCAATAATCCCGACCTCGAGGTCCTGGAAGACCGCCTCACCCTCTGGGACGACGCCGAGGCCGCGGCGGTCTTCGACAGCGGGATGGGCGCCATCTCCACCACGGCGCTGACCTTCCTCCGCCCCGGAGACCGCCTCCTCTACAGCGAGCCCATCTACGGGGGCACCCAGTACCTGTTCAGCCATATTCTCCCGGAGTTCGGCATCGAGACCGAGTCGTTCCGGGCGGCGGTGGGGCCGGAGGTGGAGGAAGAAGCGGTGCGTGCGGCGGCGGCCAGAGGCAACCTGCGCATGATCATGCTGGAGACCCCGGCCAACCCCACCAACTTCCTGGTGGACATCGAGCGGGTCTGCCGGGTGGCCCGGGAACTCTCCACCCCGGAGAACCGGATCCTGGTGGCAGTGGACAACACCTTCCTGGGACCCGTCTTCCAGCATCCGCTCGAGCTCGGTGCCGACCTGGTGATCTACTCGCTCACCAAGTACGTGGGCGGCCACTCCGACGTCATCGCCGGGGCATGCCTGGGCTCGGCCGAGGACATCAAGCGCATCAAGGGGATGCGCACCTTCCTTGGAAGCATGGCGGGGCCGTGGACCGGGTGGCTCCTCATGCGGAGTCTGGAGACGCTCAAGCTCCGCATGACGGCCCAGGCCCGGGGTGCCCGGGTCATCGCCGACTGGCTCCTGGATCACCCCCGGGTGAAACGCGTCTACTACCCCGGGCATCTGAAGCGCGGCGACCCGGACTACGACACCTTCCGACGGCAGTGCCTTTCGGCGGGAGGGATGGTGTCGTTCGATGTGGACGGGGGAGAGGCGGGCGCCTTCCAGGTCCTGAACCGGCTCCAACTCATCAAGCTGGCGGTGAGCCTGGGAGGGACCGAGTCGCTGGCGCAGCACCCGGCCTCCATGACCCATTCGGACATCCCCGCCGCCGAGCAGCGCGTCATGGGGATCACCGACTCCATGATCCGGCTCTCGGTGGGGGTGGAGGACCCGGAGGACCTGCTGGCGGATCTGGAGCAGGCGCTGGAGGGGCTGCCGGATTGAGCCGGGCGCTCCCCGTGGCCCGCCGCCGCGGATGCCATGGGCGGACGATGGGAGCTCACACCAGCCAGAACCAGACCCCCAGGTAGGCCAGGAGGAGGAGGAGCCCTTCCACCCGACCCACCGACCGGATCCGCTTGGGGCCGTTGACCCGGACCCGTCCCGGCCCCGGTTGGCGACGCGGGCGCCGGGGGCCGATGAGGACGATGGGTACCAGAAGGAGCGAGAGCAGGGCCATGGCAGGGTACTCCAGCGTCAGGATCCGCTCCGCCACCGAGAGCGGGTGCACCAGGGCGGCCCCACCCAGGACGAAGGTGAGGTTGAAGATGTTGGAGCCCACGATGTTTCCCACCGCCAGATCGGTCTCGCGCCGCACCGCCGCCACCACCGTGGTGGCCAGCTCCGGCAGCGAGGTGCCCACCGCCACCACCGTGAGCCCCACCAGGAGCTCCGGCACCCCCACCTGCGCCGCCAGATCGGTGGCACCCAGGACGATGAGCTGTCCCCCCACCACCAGTCCCACGGCACCGGCCCCCACCTTGGCGGCTTCCCGGAGGGGCCGGAAGGTGGGGTCTGACGCGGCCTTGGCCGGGGCCGACGCCAGATCACCCTGCCAGCTCCGGTACAGCACCGCCAGGTAGGCGAAGAGGAGGAGGGCCAGGACGGTCCCTTCCACCCGCCCCACCCGGAGGTTCAGGAGGAGGGGGAAGGCCAGAAGGGTGATGACCACCATCCACGGAAGGTCCCGGCGGACCACCGAGGGCACCACCTCCAGGGGCCGCACCAGGGCGGCCAGCGCCAGGACAAGGCCGACGTTGGCCAGGTTGGACCCCAGGATGTTCCCCAGCGCCAGATCCGGACTGCCCCGGGCCGCCGCCAGGAGCGAGACCACCAGCTCCGGCGCCGACGTCCCGATGGAGACCACGGTGAGCCCCACCAGGATGGGAGCGATCCCCCAGGCCACGCCCATGCGGGCCGCACCCCGGATCAGCCCCTCGGCCCCCAGGTAGAGGACCCCGATCCCGGCCAGGAGGAGGAGGAGGGGGGTGAGCACGGGCTCCTCAGCCCTCCCTTCGCTTGAGCCACGCCTGCATCCCGTCCCAGTCCCGGGTGTTCAGGACGTGGTCGGCCTCGAGCCAGCCCCGCTGGGCTTGGTGGATGCCCTCGTCCACATAGGCGAGTTGGGCCGTGCGGTGGGCGTCGGTGGAGATGACTACCGGCACCCCCAGCTCCCGGGCCCGGAACAGATGCCGGTCGTGGAGGTCCAGGCGCCGCGGATTCGTGTTCAGCTCCACGGCCACGTCGTGCTCCAGCGCCGCCTGCAGCACCGCCTCCATGTCCAGCGGATAGGGTTCGCGCCGGTTGATGAGGCGTCCGGTGGGGTGGACCAGGATGTCCACCAGGGGGTGGCGGAGGGCGGTGAGGATCCGCTTCGTCATGGTGGCCTGGTCCAGCTCGAAGTGGGAGTGGACGGCCACCAGGACGATATCCAGCTCTTCCAGGACCTCGTCGGGGAGGTCCAGGGAGCCGTCTTTCAGGATGTCCACCTCGCACCCCCGGAGGATGTGGATGCCCTCCACCTGTTCCCGCGCCTCGTCGATCTCGCCCCACTGCTCCCGCAGGCGCTCCGGGGTGAGCCCCCGGGCCACGGTGACGGCCTGGGAGTGATCGGTGATGGCCATGTAGGCATACCCCCGGTCCCGGCAGGCCTGGGCCATCTCCCGAACCGAGTCCCGGCCGTCGCTCCAGGTGGTGTGCATGTGGAGATCGCCCCGGAGTTGCCCGGCCTCCACCAGCGAAGGAAGCCGCCCCTCCTCGGCGGCCTGGATCTCGCCCCGGTTCTCCCGGAGGACGGGGGGAATCCAGGGCAGGTCCAGCGCGCCGAACACCTCCTCTTCGGTGGCGCCGGCGATGCGGTGGCCGGCGCGAGGGTCGGAATCGCCGTCGCGCCCACGGGCGCCATCGCCCTCGGATCGGCCGTCAGTGCCATTGCCCCCGGATCGGTCACCGTCCCCGTCGCCTCCCTTCCCCTCCTCTTCGAACACGCCGTACTCGGAGACCCGGAGACCGCGCTTCTGGCCCCGCTTCCGGATCTCCACGTTGTGCTCCTTCGATCCTGTGAAGTAGTGGAGGGCGGCGCCATAGCTATCGGAGCCCAGGATGCGGAGGTCCACCGGAAGACCGGAGGTCAGCACCACGCTTCCCCGGGTGTCGCCGGACATCTCCACCCGGTCCACGCCGGGGAAGGTGGTGAACGCCTCCATGACCCCGGCCCGGGCGCCGTCGTCGTCCACCAGCGCCAACAGGTCGATGTCACCCACCGTCTCCCTCCCCCGACGGTAGCTCCCGGCCACCTCGAGTCGGTGGATGGCCTCCACTCCTTCCAGATGTGCCAGGAGGGGGCGGAGGTACTGGACGGCCTCGGCCCGGAGGAAGCGCCCCTGGTGCTTCCGGAAGTCCTCGATGGCCCGGAGGATCTTCTCCACGCTCTTCTTGCCGAAGCCGGGGAGCGCCGCCACCCGCCCCTCCCTGGCCGCCGACTCCAGCTCGTCGGGGGTGGTGACGTCCAGCTCCTTCCAGAGCTTCCGGGCCTTCTTGGGTCCGACGCCGTCCAGGCGGGTGAGGGTGGCGAGTTCGCGGGGGACCTCGGCGGTGACCTCATCCAGGATGGAGAGCCGGCCCGTGTCCAGGAGTTCGCCGATGTAGCCCCCGATGTCCTTTCCAATGCCGGGGAGGTCGGTGAGGGCCTCCTCCGCCGCCACCTCCGCCAGGGGGCGCGTCAACCCGGAGATGGTGCGGATGGCGTTCCGGTAGGCGCGGATACGGAAGGGGTTGGCGCCCTGGATCTCCAGGAGGTCCGCCAGCTCTTCCAGCCGTCGTGCGATCTCGATGTTCTCCATGAATTCAGCCTTTGATCTTGCATGAGGGGCGAGCGGAGCCCAAGCTGACCCCCTGGCCCTCCGATTTCCTCCGGCCCGTCGGGCCCCGCGGCGCCTCGCGATGGTACGGTACCGCCTGCCCTTCCCCGTTCCCCGCCTTCCCCGGTCCCATGTTCGCTGCCCTTCGGCTCACCGCCGCCCTCACCGTCGCCGCTGCCTTCCTCCTCCCCACCGGCCTCCCTGCCCAGGAGCGGAGCTACGCCGAGGTGGTGCCGGCCTCGGCAGAGAGCCGGGAAGGCCTCTTCGACGTGCACCGGGTGGACGACCGCCTCCTCTTCGAGATTCCCGACTCCATCCTGGGGCGGGACATGATCGTCATGAGCCGGTACGCCGCGGCCCAGGACGGCCTGGCTTTGGGCGGAGCCAACATGGCTCCCAACATGGTGGTCCGGTGGGAAGAGCGGAATGGCCGCGTGTTCCTGCGAGCCCATTCCCACGCTAACACCGCCGACCCTGAAGACAACGTCCACATCGCCGTGGAAAACTCCAACTTCGCCCCGGTCCTGGCCGCATTCCCAGTGCAGGCGCGGGGGGCGGGCGGGGCCACGCGGGTGGTGGATGTCACCGACCTCTATCTCGGTGATCACCCCGCCTTCTCCCTTCCCCGGAACCAGCGGAGCCGCCTGGCGGTGAGGGGACCGGACCGGGAGCGGAGCTGGCTCGAGTGGGCCCGGAGCTTCCCCATCAATGTTGAGGTGCGGGTGGTGCGGAGCTACGCCGCCGACGCTCCCCCCTCCGACACCCGGGGGGGCACCGTCTCCTTCGAGGTGAACCACTCCATGATCCTCCTCCCC
This sequence comes from Gemmatimonadota bacterium, assembly GCA_003567615.1. Classification (GTDB taxonomy): domain Bacteria; phylum Gemmatimonadota; class Gemmatimonadetes; order Longimicrobiales; family Gaopeijiaceae; genus PWLA01. The sequence goes on from PWZC01000322.1 coordinate 8,559, forward strand.
GAGGAGCCCATGATGCCCCGCCTCTACGATGAGCGGGTGGGCTACATCTCGGTGGCGCAGACCAACTACTCCCGGGACTTCCAGGGGGTTCGGGAGAGTCGCTACCTCCGCCGCTACCGGCTGGAGCCCTCGGACCCGGAGGCCTTCGCCCGGGGCGAGTTGGTGGAGCCGGTGAAGCCCTGGATCTGGTACATCGATCCCGCCACCCCCGCAGAGTGGATCCCCTTCTTCGAGGAAGGCATCCTGGAGTGGAACGAGGGCTTTGAGGAGGCCGGCTTCAAGAACGCGGTGCAGGTCCGGGTCGCCCCCACCGAGGAGGAGGACCCGGACTTCAGCCTCCTGGATGCCCGCCACTCGGTGATCCGGTACGGGGCCACCCCCATCCGCTCGGCCAACGCCGGCGGTGACGTGGTGGATCCGCGCTCCGGTGAAGTGATCCGGGCCCACATGAACATGTACCACGGAATCATGGAGCGGATGCGCTGGCAGCTCATCAGCCAGGTGGGCGCGGCAAACCCCCAGTTCCAGACGAGCCACCTCTCGGAAGAGGAGATGGGAGAGGCCCTCCGCTACGTAGTCTCCCACGAGAAGGGCCACGCTGTCGGCTTCCCCCACAACCAGCGTGCCAACTTCGTCTTCCCGGTGGATTCGCTCCGGAGCGCCGAGTTCACGGCCCGCATGGGGCACTCGGGCTCATCGGTGGGCCGGACCCGCTTCAACTACGTGGCCCAGCCTGGCGACGGGGTGGACCCGCGCCGGCGGATCGGGGCCTGGGACCGCTTCGCCATCATGTGGGGCTACCGGCCCATTCTGGAGGCCACCACCCCCGAGGAAGAGGCGGCGGAGCTGGACCGCTGGATCGTGGAGCGGGCCGACGACCCCTGGTTCCGCTTCGGCTCACCCCTCTTCGGCATGGATGTGGAGTGGGATCCGTACCGCATGACGGAAGGGATCTCCGATGACCCGGTGCACGCGGCCCGCTATGGGATGTTGAACCTGGAAGCGGCCACGGCGGCGCTCCTGGACTGGTTGGTGGAGGACGGCGACGACTACTACGAGATCGAAACCCACTACCTCCAGTCCCTTACCCAGTGGAACCGCTACGCCGAGCACGCCTCGGCGGTGGTGGGCGGAACCGAGACCCATCACAAGCGGGTGGGCGAGGAAGGGCGGGTCTATACCGAAATCCCCGCCGAGACCCAGCGGGAGGCCTTCCGCTTTTTGGACGAGTACGTCTTCCAGACGCCGGAGTGGGCGCTGGACCTGGAGCTCCTCCGGCAGATCGAGCACGCCGGGGCGGTGGAACGGATCCGGGCCTACCAGGTGCTGGGGGTCGAGCGGATGCTGAACCACGCCCGCCTCGCCCGCATGATCGAGCAGGAGACCTTCCTGGGCTCGGCCACCTACACTCCGGCGGAGATGCTGGACGACCTGCGCCGAGCCGTCTGGCGGGAGGTGGAGGGCGGCGGGCCCATCGACACCTTCCGGCGCAACCTGCAGCGGGGATATCTGGACCAGGCCCACCACCTCCTCCACGAGGCGGTGTCCGATTCGTGGTCGCCCCCGGCCAGCGGGAATCTCCGGGTGTCCAGCAACGACGACCCACCCCTGAGCGCGGCCCTCCACGTGGGCCAGTCCGACATCCGCCCCCTGATCCGGGAGCAGCTCCAGCTTCTCCGCGACGAACTCACGGCGGCGCTGGCCCGGGGTGTGGGCGACCGTATGACCCGCATTCATCTGGAAGACGCCGTCGAGCGCATCGAGCGGGCGCTGTGAAC
>PWZC01000087.1 GCA_003567615.1 Gemmatimonadota bacterium
CGGCACCGGGAGCGGTGGTCGGGCGGCCTTCCTGGCCCCCCTCCGCCATGGCGGAGGCGATGCGGTCCCGGATGGCGGCCATATCGGCGCCCCCCATGGCGCCCCGGCCTCCGGTCCAGCCACCACCTCCCCCGAAGCCCCGGCTCGTTCCACCTCTCACCTGGCCCAGGGCGACCCGGGCCGAGATGGTGAGGCCGAAGGGGGCCCGGAGCGCGTTGGCCCCCCGGCGGCTCTGGCCGAACGCCTCATTCACCTCGTAGTTGAAGCCCCGTCGGTCCACATCGAATCCGGTGACCCGGAGAAGGACGGGCTCGGCCCGCGCGCCGTCGCCCCACCCCCGCATGTTGTCCCGGCCGTTCATCAACTGGTCCATGCCGGTGAGGAGGTTCACCGCATCCACCGAGATGGTGACGCGGCGATCCAGGCGGGGCAGCTCCGGTCGGAAGCCGATGCGGGCACTGAGCGACTGGGTCCACCCGTTCCGGCAACTGTTCCGTCCCGCCACCTGGCCCATCTGGTCGGTAAGACACACCGCGATGCGGGAAGGGGCGGTGGCCAGGAGCGTCTCCATCCCCAGAGCCACGGCCGGATCGGAGGCCAGGGCCGGGTCGAAGACGAAGGCGCGGTCGTTGCGCAGACCGTCACCGTTCATGTCCCGGTCCACCAGGGGTGTGAATGGGGTACCCGAGGAGAGCCGTCCGGACACCGACACCTCCAGGCTGGGACGTAGGGCCCGGGAAATGTTCAGGTTGACGGTGTGGCGTCGGTCGTTGGTGGAGGGTGCCCAGTCCCGCTGGTTGGGGCCGCCGGCGGTGGGGGCGAACAGGCTTCCCCCTCCTCCGGCGAATCGCCCGGTGCCGCCACCGGCCGACCCTTCGTCCCGGGTCCAACCCAGGGTGTAGGACGCCACCACCCGGGTGTCGGCGCCCAGGGAGCCGAAGGCCTGCGCCGAGAGCTGGTGGGATGACGACCGAAGGTCGGTCGTGACCTCCATGACGTTCCCGAATTCAGGGTCCAGCCGCGACGCCACCGAGGAGACGGCGCCGGTCCGGGGCGAGATGGCGGAGGGATCCCCGAAGAAGGGCCGCCCCTCGTCGGCCAGGATGAAGAAGCGTTCCTCATCCAGGTTCAGGTCCTGAGCACCCCAGAGTCCGAAGCCCCGGGACCAGGTGTAGCGGACGTTGATGGGCAGGAGGTCCCGGACCCGGGTCCGGTACCCCAGGTCGGCCCGCAGCGATGCCGGGAGGCTCGGTGATGTCCCTAGAAGCGTCACGTCCGGTGCCCTGGTCGAGAAGGCCGGTGGAAGGCCCGTCCCGCCGTCGGCGCAGAGGTCGGGAACTCCCCATGGATCGGTGGAGAGGGCCCGCCAGTCCGGAATGGGTACGGCGTCCCCGATGCAGATGAGCTGCTGCTCGGCCGAGGGCAGTCCGGTCTGGCGGAAGGCCTGGTTGAACACCTGCACCGGAGCCCGCCCGGCGAACCCCCCGATCCCGCCGGAAAGGGTGCGCCCCATCCCGGGGAGGGGTGGTCCATCACCGCTCCGGGAGAGCTGGTAGTTGAAGCCCAGCCGGGGGCTCACCATGGAGGCGCCGGCCCGTGCGTCGGTGCGCCGCCCGAAGGCCTCCTCCACCGCCGGGTTGTACGGGGGCCGTGCCTCGAGGCCCGAGTAGTCCCAGCGCACGCCCATGGTGAGTTCCAGCGGCTGGCTCACCCGCCACGTATCCCCGACAAAGAATCCCAGGTCGGTGCGCGTGGTGGTGAACTCGGTTCCGGTGAGGGCCCGCTGGAACCGGTCCGGCAGGTTCGCCTCGAAATCTTCCAGCGACGCATAGCTATACGATCCGAAGAGGTTGGTGTTGGACTGGCTCACCGTTTCCTGGCGCTGGACGGCGCCCCCTACCTTGAACCGATGGATCTGGGATCCCACCGGCTGCAGGAAGGACAGTTCGTTGGAGAGCTGCAGGTCGGTGGAGCGAAGATCCGACGGCATCCCCCGGTTCCCGCCGAAGGTGAGGGTTCGGGCGTCCCGGGTCCCATCCTCCCATTCCGAGGTGACCCGCACCCGACCCTCCGGCATTTCGGTGAAGGGAAGGGTGGCATTGGTGGTGCGACCTGCCGAGGCGGTGAGCCGGTGGGTCCAGGTGGTGCGGAACCGGGAATTGAGGGTCACGGCGGCCAGCAGCGAGTTCCGCTCCGTGTCTCCGCCCCGCTCGGCCAGATCCAGCGGGCTGATCCGTGTGCTGTCCTGGTCCGCCAGATTCACATTGAACCGGGAGGTGAGGCTGTGGGACGACGTGGAGCCCTGCTGGATGTTCCAGTCCAGCCGGCCGGAGAGGCGCAGGTCGTCGGAAACCTGACTGTAGGGGCCGGTGAGGCCTACAGGGGCCATGGCACGCTCACCGTCCAGGATGTCCAGGAAGCGGAGGATGGAGTCGGGGGCCACCCCCGATCGCTGAGCGGCGAGAGGGTCCGACCCGTCCAGGGCGAAGCGGTGGTTCCGATTCCGCCCCGCCTGGAACGACACGTTGTAGAAGAGCTGGTTCTGGACGAGCGCCGAGCCCCACGATCCCCCGAGGTTCTGGCGTGAGAACCCCTGGGTGACGGCCGCCGAGTTCATCTTCAGGGCGTCATTGTCAAAGCGCCACGTGAAGGCACCTCCGGGTCGATTGGAGCCCCGGGCCGAGGTCAGGCTCACGAGGCCCCCGGCGAATCCGCCCCGACTCACGTCGAAGGTGCTGGTGGTGACCTGGGTGCGCCGGATCCCCTCCTCGGGAACCTGAAGACCGCCGTCTCCCAGCGAGATGCCGTCCAGGGTAACGTCGTTCAGGAGTTCACTCATGCCTCCCACCGAAAACCCCATCTGGCCGCTGATGGAGTCCAGGTCGGTGGCCACGACACCGGCGGCCAGGAGGGCCAGGGTTGTGGGGTCCAGGTCCGGCAGGGGGAGCCGGTTCAGAAGGTCCTGGGACAGATCGGTGGTCTGCTCACCGCTCAGGGCAAGCGCAGGTGGGGTCATGCGCCCCTCCACCTGAAACCCTTCGATCTCGATGGCCTGCGGTTGCAGGGTGAGATTCTGGAGGAGGATCTCCTCTTCACCCTGCCGAACCAGGGTCACGGCCAGGTCCTGCTGGCCGATGAAGCTGACCCGGACCACGTAGGCGCCTCCCCCATCCGGGAAGAGGAGGGTGTAGCGGCCGTCCCCGTCCGTGAGCGCCGACCGGCTTGTCTCCAGCTCCAGCGAGAAGACCTCCACCCGTGCCCCGGCCAGTGGGCTGCCGTCGGCGCGGGTGACCTGACCGGTGATGAGGTCCGCGCTCTGCGCCGCCAGTTGGCTCCCGGGGAGGACCAGGGGAGCCGCCAGCGCTGCAGAGGCCAGAAGGGCGACGGGGACCAGGGGCAGGGTCAAGCGCCGGAGACACTCAGGCACGGGAAGGGAAAAGCCGAGCATAGGGCCGCATCCGCGGTGGGCGTGGATCCAGAGTACCATCCGGCCCCATGATCCTCTCGGATCCGGGCGGGATGGCGGGTGTGCTTCCTTTCCCCTAGAGCACCTTCGTGTCCCATCCGTTAACCGCGGTCCCACGCCTTCCGGTACCGCTGCCCGGCCCCTCAGCCCGGCGTGTAGCGGCGGACCGCATCTTGCTCGATCTCGTCGTCGGTCCAGAGAGCCGGAGTCATGCGCTGCTCCACGAAGTCGTGGAGTTGATCCTCGTGGTGGGGGCTCTCCGGTCGGTTGCTCTGGCCATAGGCCAGGACGGTATAGGCCCGGGGCCGCGGCCCGAACTCCACCGCCGAGATCCACCCGTCTCCGCCCCGGACACGTCGCCGTCCATCGGCGTCGTCGGTGAACCAGATGACCCGAAAACAGCCCAGGAGTCCGTCGCACCCGCTCACGGGAAGGTCCAGGCGTCCGTGCCTCGCCCGGTGGACCGCTCCCCAGGTCACGTCCACCGAACCCCACCGGTCCCGGGTCGCTACCGCCGCCTCCCGGAACGCTTCCACGGCCCGCTGCAGGTCCGCTAGCCCCTGCGGGGTGGTCATGGGGGCCTCCAGGGTCCAGGGATCACGGAAAAGCCGCTCCGCCGGAGCCGGGAAACCCGCCGCCTCCGGGGTGGCGGAGGCGCGTCCGGCCCCCGCCAGATACCGCTCCCACCATTCGGTGAAGAGGACGGCGCCCCGGGCGTCCACGGCCACCGTGCGGTCCCACCCTTCCAGCGCTCCCGTCGCCCGATCCAGGAGGGGAGACCAGTCCTCACCCCGGGCCCGGGCTTCCCGGAGTCCGGCCAGAAGATCGTCCAGCACCCGGTCGGCCAGGAGCATCCGTTCACTGGCCCGAAGCGCCACCACCTCTTCCAGCGAGAAGCGCCGGTCGTTGTGAAGAAGCTCGAGGGAGTGCTGGCTTCGGAGCCGAACCCGCGGCTCCTCCGCCTCCGGAGGGAAGTGGGCGGCGTCCAGGATCCGGTTCAGGTTCGTGTGGTGGAAGGGGTCGTTCTCGTTGCGCAGGTATCCCCCGGGGGGGTTCAGGAGCTGGGGAAGCTCATCAAAGGGAAGGAACTCCTGCCAGGCGTCGTCCGGTCCCCGTGCGGGGTGGGCCACCGAGTCGGCGCCGAAGGGGTGCGGGCGCACCGGATGCATGGCATTCCAGACGTAGAAGATGTTTCCGTCGGCGTCGGCATAGGTGAAGTTGGATTGTGTGCGGTTCTGCGTCCGCATGGCGTCCCTCCACTCGTCGAAAGTGCCGGCCCGCATCATGGCCAGGAACTGCTCACCCAGGCGGGGATTCCCGTCTCCGGCGGTCCGGACCACCAGGACCTCCTCGTCTCCCCGATGTACCACGGGACCCAGCGGGGTCTCCAGGATCTCCCGGGTTCGGGTCTCCAGGTGGCTTCCCGTCCAGACCTCCACGGTGTAGCTCGTCACCTCCAGGGGTACGGACCCACCCTCCCAGTGGACATGGCCGGGCCGGGCCGGGTCCAGCCGGAGGCGGTACAGGTCCGAAAGCTCGGGATTGTTGTTTGTGGTGGACCAACCGAGTCGGGCATTCCAGCCTCCGATGACGCTGAAGGGTCCACCGATTCGGAAGTCCCCGTAGAATTCCAGGTCGTCCTCGATGCGGAGGTGGGCCTCGTAGTAGCCGGCTGTCCACGACAGGTGGGGGTTCCGCATGAGGATGGCGTGGCCTGAGGTGGTGCGCTCAGGTGCCAAGGCCCAGGTGTTGGAGCCGGCCTCGGCCCGGAGGCCGGCCCAGACTTCCCGACCCGCCTGGCCCGCCCCGAATCCCTCGACGCCGGTGACCGCGTGTCCGGGAGACGCCGCCATGTCCTCCGCCTCCAGCCCGCCGGGGCCTGACCCCAGGGCCCCACCCCGAGCCACGTACCTCTCCCCCAGCCCCCACGCCGGACCGGGGATGTCACGGGCCAGGATGTGGAAGCCCTGGAAGTCCGGACGCAGCGCCGGGGGAGCATCCTGCGGATTCAGTTCGAGCCAGCGATTCACCGCCAGGGCAAACCCGGTGTAGATGGCCTGCAGATCGGCCGGGAGGGTGGGGAAGGCCGCCTGGGCCTGGGCCAGCGTCCGTCGGGCGCGGATGTCCGAGGTGATGCGTCCGTCGCCGGCGCCCGGCCCCAGGTACCGGGCCGTCTCGCCCCTGGCCGAGAGGAGGAGTTCCACCACCCGTGGCCCGTAGTCCTCCATCTGCACCCACCCCAGCGCGAAGCCGGCGGCGCCGGTATCCTGCGCCCGGATGTGGGGGATCCCACGGGTGGTCCGGATGATCTCGGCCCGTTGGGACAGGGCCTCCCATGGTTCCGTCTGGTACCCCTCACCCGACGGGATCCGGTCCTGGGCCGCAGCGGGTACGGCAGTCTGCACCGCCCCCACCAGGAGAATGGGGATGAGGACCAGGAGGAGGGAACGGAGCGTGGGGGGAGGCGCGGTACCGGGCATCATCATTCCACCAGGATGTTGGCCATCATCCCCAGATCCTCATGCTCCAGGTTGTGGCAGTGAAGGAGGTACAGGCCCCGATGGGCCGTGAAGCGGAGAGCCACCCGGACCGTCTCGAACCCCTGCAGGAGGACGGTATCCTTCCGACCCGCCTCCCACGGGAATACCCGACCGCGGCCGCCGGTCCGGGAGAGGACGCGGAAGTGGGTGGCATGGAGGTGCACGGGATGAGGCAGCCCACTCTCGTTCACGAACGACCAGATCTCGGTTTCGCCAAAGGGCACCCGCTCGTCCACCCGCTCCATTTCAAAACGCCGCCCGTTGATGAAGTGATTCATCTGGCGGGAATCGAAGCGGAAGGTACGCTCCCGCACCGAATCAGCCGGATCCGGAAGCGCCACCGGCGGTAGACTTGTGGGAATCGGCGTGGCGTCGTCAACCACGCGGGCCACCCGCAGCTCCAGAAGGGCCAGGGGATCGCCCTGCAGATTCTGCCCCCCCATGAATCCCATCCCCCCGCTCAGGGAGAAGGGAAGTGAGCGGAGCATCAGCCGCTCTCCCGCGTCGTGGCCGCGGAGGTCGATCAGGAGGTCGACCCGTTCCGCCGGGGCCACGTCCACCGAGGGGAGACGCTCCGGCGCCGGGAGGAGCCCACCGTCGTTGCCCACGAGGTGGAAGGGGGTCCCATCGGAGAAGCCCAGCCGGAAGATCCGGGCGTTGGACCCGTTGAGGATCCGGAAGCGGTAGACGGCCGTGTCCACCTCCAGGTAGGGATCCCGGACCCCGTTTCCCATGGCCTGCGTCCCCATGTAGCCGGCCATGAGGGCGGGTCCAAAGGGCTCGAAGAAGGGGACCCCAAGCGGGTCCACCCGCCGGTCCTGGAGGATGAGCGGGACTTCCCGGGCACCGGACGGCAGCCCGAGGGAATCCTCCTCGTCATCCTGGACCAGGAGGAGTCCGGCGATCCCCCGGTAGGTGTGCTCGCCGGTGTGGTGATGGGTGTGGGAGTGGTACCAGTAGGTGCCGGCCCGATCCTCCACCGTGAAGTCGTACTGGTAGGACCCTCCGGGAGCCACGGCGAAGCGGGGGTGCCCGTCCATGTGGTCGGGCGGGGCCAGGCCGTGCCAGTGGAGGATCAGATCCTGGGGCACGCGGTTCTCCATCACCGCCCGGAAGCGCTCGCCGCGCCGGATGCGGATCAGGGGCGAGGGCACTTCCCCGTTCAGGGCCCACACCGGCGCCCGGAGCCCCCCACCGATGTCCCACTCGGTGGGAGCGGCGACCAGGCGGAGGTCGTCCGCATCCACCGCCTGGGGAAGCCGTAGGGCGAAGCGGCCTCCGGCCCCGCCATTGGTGTCGTTCCCAGGTGGGGTGACGGGATCGGCTTCGCTTCCGCAGGCAGCCAGAAGTGGAGAGGCACCCAGGGAACCGACCACCGGACCCATGAGACCGGCCCGCCCGGTCAGTCGGATGAAGTCTCGTCGTGATATCCGCCGCATCAGCCTTTCTCCCTACCCTGGGGACAATGAGGAGTGTACCCCGGGCGGCGCGCCATGCGGGGGTTCCACGGGCGAGCCTCGCATGAGTGCGGAGAGCTCCGCCTGGTCCGTCTCGCCCCGCTCCCGCCGGGCCGCCACACGACCTCGCGCCAGGACCACGAACCGGTCGCCCACCTGCAGCGCGTGCTCCGGGTTGTGGGTGATCAGGACCACGGCGCTCCCACGCTCCCGAGCGAGCAAGACCCGGTCCAGGACCAGCGCCGACTGGCGGACACCCAGCGCCGCCGTGGGTTCATCCAGGATCAGGACCCGAGCGCCCTGGTGAAGCGCCCGGGCGATGGCCAGACTCTGGCGCTCTCCTCCCGACAGAACGCCCATGGGCTCGTCCGGATCCCGGACCCGAATTCCCATCCGGTCAAGCTCCCGCACCGCCTCGGCCCGGGCCCGTTTCCGGTCCAGCCGCCGGAGGGGGCCCCACCCCCGGGTGGGCTCGGCTCCCAGCACGAAATTCCGCCAGATGCTCATGAGGGGTATGATACCGAGACTCTGGTGAACGGTTGCCATCCCCAGGCGCCGGGCCTCCCGGGGACTGGCGATCTCCACGGCTCGGCCGTCCAGCATCAGGGTGCCGGAGGTGGGGCGGTGGACGCCGGACAGGATCCGGATCAGGGTGGACTTCCCGGCGCCGTTGTCGCCGAGAATGCAGGTGACGGCCCGCTGGTGCACCTCCAGATCCACCCCGTCCAGCGCCACCACCGGACCGAACCGGCGGGAGAGTTGCCGGGCTTCCAGGATGGGGGAGGCGGCGCTGCCACCAGGGGAGGCCGGCCCGTGAATGCCGTCCGGCGCGTCCGCAGTATCCGGCGCGTCGAAGGTGTCCGGCGCCGTGGTGGCGTCCTTCGGCGGCTCCGTCATCCCGCCCCTGCCAGGCGACTCCTTGCCACCTGGTTGAAGAGGACGGCACCCAGGAGCATGATCCCCAGGAAGACCTGGAACCAGTCGGCGTCCACCCCCGTGATCACCAGCCCCTGCTGCACCATTCCGAAGATCACCGCCCCGAAGACGGCGCCCAGCACCGAGCCGTAACCACCGGTGAGAAGGGTCCCGCCGATGACCACGGCGATGATGGCCCGGAACTCGAAGAGCTGGCCCCGGAGGGCGTCGGCCCCCCCGAACTGCACGGCCTGGATCACCGCTACCAGGCAGGCTGCCGCCGCCGTGACGGCGAAGAGGATGACCCGGACCCGCTCCACCGGGACTCCGCTGTTCCTCGCCGCCTCCCGATCCCCTCCGGTGGCCAGGATCCAGTTGCCGAAGACGGTGCGGCGGAGCACCCAGATCCCCGCCAGCGCGCATCCCAGCCACCACAGGACCGCAGCCCGGACCGATCCCACCGGTGTGGAGGCCAGGAAGACTCGCGCGGTTTCGAACCCCTCCACCTCCCGGATTCCCCCGAGCTGGGTCCGGCCGGTGGCGGCGCGGCTGCCGCCCACCGCCAGCCCCCGGAGGATGAAGAGGGTGGCCAGGGTCACGATGAAGGAAGGAAGGCCGGTACGGACTACCAGCAGTCCATTGGCCACGCCCACCGCCAGGGAGAAGGCGAAGGTGACGGCAACTGCGGCCCAGAGCGTCAACCCCGCTGGCCCCACCAGAACCATGAGGAGCATCCCGGCGGCGCCCATGAGCGAACCCACCGAGAGGTCGAACTCACCGGCGATCATGAGGAGGGCCACGGCTACGGCCAGGATCCCCAGGGGCGCCGACGCGTTGAGCCAGGCGGCGGTCGCCTCGGGGGAGGTGAAGGCCCGCCCGGCGACCCCGGCGAAGACGCCCCAGACCAGGACCGCTCCACCCACGGCGGCCAGCTCCGGCCGGCGAAGGAGCCTCACCGCACCCCCTGCCGGGTGAATTCCACCACGGCCCGGGCCTCTTCCGATGTCACGAAACCCGGACCGGTACGGACCACCTCACCGCCCCCGGGCATGGTCCCCGTCTCCAGGTACTGGATGAGGAAGACCACCGGGAGGTAGCCCTGGAGGTACTGCTGCTGGTCGATGGCGAAGGCCAGGCGCCCTTCTTCCACGGCGGCCAGGACCTCGGGCGACAGGTCGAAGGTGGCGGCTCGGACCCGGTCGTGGGCGTCGGTCTCGTCCAGCGCCTGCAGCATGGGTTCGGCGGCGATGGTGGCCAGGGTGAGGAGACCGTCCACCTCGGCGTCACCCCGGAGTTCGGCGGCGATGCGCTGCCGGGTGCCCTCGGGGTCGGCCAACTCCACAGCCAGGATCCGGGTCCGGGCCCCGGCCTCCGCCAGGGCTTCGGAGAATCCCTGGCAGCGGAGGTCCAGCGCAAGATTCCCCACCTCCTGGTTCACGCACACGGCACTCCGGACCCCCGCTCCGGCCATGCGCCGGCCGGCCCCGAATCCGGCTTCGTACTCGGTCTGGCCCACATGGGCCCGAATCCCCAGGGCTGCGGCCCGTTCGGCGCCGGAGTTGATGGAGATCACCGGGATGCCGGCGGCCACGGCCCGCCGCACCGAGCCCTCCAGGGCGTCGGGATCGGGAAGGGAGACGATGAGACCGGCGGGGCGGGACGCCACCGCGGCGTCCAGGAGGTCGCTCATCTCCACCATGTCGAAGGTGGAAGGGGCCTGGTACTCGACCCGGACGCCCAGATCCCGCCCGGCGGCCCGCAA
>PWZC01000387.1 GCA_003567615.1 Gemmatimonadota bacterium
CGCTGGCTCTGGGAGCGGATCCGGGGCATGGACCCCTCTCCGGTGGATCCCGACGAGGCCCGGAAGTCCATCTCGTCCGAACGAACCTTCCCCCGGGACATTCCACCGGGGTCCGCCGGCGATGAGGAGCTCCTCCGCCATCTGAATCGCCTGGTACTGGAGGTGGGGACCGGGCTGCGGAGCCGGGACCTGGTGGCCCGCACCGTCACCGTCAAGCTCCGAGACGCCGACTTCACCACCCGGAGCGCCTCGCGCACCCCCGGCGAGGCGCTGGAATCCGATCGGGCCCTCCTCCGCCTGGCCGAGGATCTCCTGACGGAACTCAGGGCCCGATCCGGCGCACCGGTCCGACTCCTGGGCATGGGCGTCTCGTCCCTCGAGGTCCGGAGTGCCGAGGCCCGTCAACTCTCCCTCCTGGGCGGCGAAGCGGAGACCGAGTCGGACCGCGACCGGATCCTCTCCCGCGCCGCCGATGAACTACGCTCCCGGTTCGGCCGGGACGCCCTCCTCCCGGGCCGCCTGGTGGCGCCCCCAGACCCGGAGTCCGAACCGTGATCCAGCCCACCACCCGCCACGAACTCCGCCTCCGTTTCGGAGTCCCCCGACCCGTGGTGGCCATGATCCACCTCCCGGCCCTCCCCGGTGCGCCCGGGTTCGCGCCGGCCCAGGGCCGTTCGCCTCTGGCCACCGTCCTGGAAAGGGTCCGCCGGGACGCTCGGATCCTGGCGGAGGAGGGCGTCGACGGGATCCTGGTGGAGAACTTCGGCGATGCCCCCTTCCACCCCGGGCGTGTCCCGCCGGAGTCGGTGGCGGCGCTGACGTTGGCGGTAGCCACGGCGCGGGACGAGGTGGGTGGGCTGCCTGTGGGAGTGAATGTCCTGCGAAACGACGCCCGCTCCGGTGTGGGAATCGCCGCCGCCACCGGCGCCGACTTCCTCCGGATCAACGTCCATGCCGGGACCATGTTCACCGACCAGGGGATGCTTCAGGGGAGGGCCTGGGAGACGATCCGGGAGCGGGAACGCCTCTGTCCCTCCCTCCTCCTCCTGGCCGATGTGGAGGTGAAGCACGCGGCGCCGCCGCCGGGAGTAGCCCGGTCCGATGCCGCCCGGGACCTGCGTCTTCGCGGCTTTGCCGACGTCCTGGTGGTGTCAGGGAGCGGGACGGGACGGCCCACCGATGGAGCGGTGGTGGACGACGTGCGCGCCGCCGTGCCCGATGCGCCGGTGTGGGTGGGGAGCGGCCTCTCGCCGACCAACGCCCGGGAACTCCTGGCACGGGCCGAGGGGGCCATCGTGGGCTCGGCCCTCATGGAGGGAGGGCGGCCCGGAGGCCCCATCGACCCCGGGCGGGTCCGTCGACTGCTGGACGCCGCCCGGGGTTGATGGGGATACCGTGAAACCGAGGGGTCAGGGCACCAGGAGCGTCGGCGCCAGCACCCGATCCGTCAGGCGGTAGATGGGCACGAAGGCGTCCTCGCCTCCCTGCTGCGGGATCACATGATCCAGGAAGTTCCACCGCACCGCCGAGTCCACCGCGTCCGGCTCCAGGAGCTGCGGAACCATCCGCCCCTCGTGCTGCCGAACCCGCACCAGGTGGGTTCCGGCAGGGAAGGTCATCTGGTCCGGGACGAGCTCCACCTCGATGTCGAGCATGAGGTGGTTCTGGTACGGCCGATCGGCCCAGGAGATCTCCTGGATCCGGTAGCGCTCCACCGGGACCGTGGTCTCTTCCCGGAGGGTCTCCACCTGAATCCCGTGCCGGCGGAGGAACTGGGCCAGATCCTCGAAGCGGGAATCGAAGGCGTATCCCCAGGGGAGGGCCCGGGTGCGCTCGGGCACGTAGAGCGTCCGGTTCTCACCCGTCACAAGCTCGGGCTCGAGCCACTCCCCGTCGTCACCGCGCTGGACCACATAGAACTCCTCCAGCTCCGGGTAGGCGATGGGCTCCAGGTCGAAGTAGACCTCGTCCAGCGAGCCGTCCACCGTCCGGGCACGGGCGCCCACCACCACCTGCCGAACCTCATCCCCGTTCTCGGCCACGAAGCGGGTCAGACCGCGCATGCCCTCCCGGGTGGCCTGGGCCTGTACCTCCAGGTTGTGGCGCCCGGGCACCTCGTACAGGAGGGTGATCATGTTCCGGAGCCCGCCGTACGAGTGCTGCTTCCGGGGCCACGGAACCGTGGTCCGCCAGAACCAGGTGTCATTCTCCTCATCGAAAGCCGGACCCGAGTACCAGTAGAAGAGCATGTCCCGCTCCTCGAAGTGCCGCTTGATGTACTCGTACATGGGTCCCCGGGCATACTCCACCAGGGCCGCGTCGGCGGTGGGATCCAGCGTCGCCTGATACGTGAGGTGGTAGGGGTAGGCGCCGCCGTTGTGGGCGTCCACGAAGACGTCGGGGGCAAAGCGGTTCACCAGCCCCTCCAGCACCGCCGTCACCTCCCGGGTCTCGGCCACCACCCAGTCCCGGTTGGCGTCGTAGTTCAGGGCCGTCTGGCGACGACGGACCTCACCCCCGTCCGGGTTCATATGGGGCACCACGATGAGATTCACATGGTCGAGGAGGTCCTGATCCTCACCCAGGAGCACGTCCCGCAGGAAGAGCTGTGCGCCCTCCACCCCCGTCCGCTCCCCGCCGTGCTTGGTGGCGATGAGAAGGATGGTGGGCTTCCCCGACAGGAGGGAGGCGGTGGGTTCCGGCTGGGGTGGGTCGCCCAGGAACGCCACCGGGATGACCCGCCCCTCCACCGTCACCGCCAGCTCCTGGACCAGCATCCGGTCCGTCCGGCTCTGCAGGTCGAAGAGGAACTCCATGACCTCGTCATGGGAACCGGAACGCTCCCACCCTGAACGCTCGGCCGCGGTCTGGGGAAGATCCGCCTGCTGCGCCGATCCCGGCGTGGGATCCAGGAGGAGAAGGGGCAGGGCCATCAGCGGGACCAGGGCCGCACCCTGGAACCAGCGGCGTGCCGGCGGGCGACCGTCGCAACCCGGATGGGACAGACCCCGGCCGGTGGGGGTCATGGACATGGGTTCGTGCATCAGTGGCTTCTCCCTTGATTGGTTGGGACCGCTTCGGAACTGGATGAGTCGTCGACCCAGGGTCGACGCTCGAAGTACGACCGGCTCATCTCCTTGACCCGGGGCGTCAGCGCCACGATGGCGATGAGGTTCGGGATGATGATGAGACCCAGGAACACGTCGCCCAGCGTCCACGCCACCACCAGGGGCACCACCGCCCCCAGGAAGTGGACGCCGACAAACATCAACTTGTAGGGCAGGACGGCGCGTTCCCCGAAAAGATAATGGGCCGACCGGTCTCCGTAATAGCTCCAGGCAATGGCACTGGAGATGGCGAAGAGGAGGACGGTGAGGATGACGATGAGGTGCCCCCACTCCCCGGGCAGCCCTCGACGGAAGGCCGCCATGGTCAGGGGCGCCCCGTTCTGGGGGGCTGGACCCCACAAAGAGGTGTGGACCGAGCCCGCTTCCCCCACCGCTCGCCCCTCGGCGGGAACGATGGTTCCGGAGAAGGGCTCCGTCTGGGCGGGATCGGTGAAGAAGCTGTCCACCGCCACCTCGTGCCAGGCCAGGCGTGTCACGCCGGGACCCCGGGCCACCGGCACGCCGTCCCGGATCACGATGGAGTCGGGGGCCGCCGCGAAGAATCGGAAGCGGCCGTCGTCGCGCTCCTCCACGAAGCCCACATGCCCCCCGCCCAGGGTGAGCTCGGTGGGAAAGCGGTCGTCCCAGGTAGAGGTGACGATGATGACCAGCGCCGTCATGGTGCAGATCACCAGGGTGTCGATGAAGGGCTCGAGGAGCGCCACCACTCCCTCGGACACCGGCTCCTCGGTGCGGGCCGCCGCATGGGCGATGGGTGCCGAACCCTGCCCCGCTTCATTGGAGAAGAGGCCTCGCCGCACCCCCCACATCATGGTGACCAGGAAGGCACCTGCCCCGGCCCCGGCCACCCCGGCCGACGGGCTGAACGCCTCCGTCACAACCAGGGCCAGCGAGGGAAGGATCTGGTCCCAGTGGAGCCCCAGGATCACCAGGGCTCCGGTCACATAGATGGCGGCCATGGCCGGCGCCAGGATCCCCGTCACCTTCCCGATGCGGCTGATACCGCCGATGATGACCAGACCCACAAGGGTGGCGGTGACCAGGCCGCTGACCCAGACCGGAACCCCGAACTCGTCGCGCATCACGTCGGCCACCGTGTTGGCCTGCACCCCGTTTCCGCCCAGGAAGGCCGTGACCGCCATGAGGGCGGCGAAGAAGATGGCCACCGGCGCCCAGCGGCGGCCCAGCCCCCGCTCGATGTAGTACATGGGGCCGCCGGAGACCGAGCCCTGCCAGCGGGGATCGTCCGGGGACTGGACCCGCACCTCGCGGTACGCCTGGGCCAGGGTAACCTCGGAGAACTTGGTGGCCATTCCCAGGAATGCCGTCACCCACATCCAGAAGAGCGCACCGGGACCGCCCCAGTGGATGGCCAGGGCCACCCCCGCGACATTTCCGATCCCCACCGTGGCCGAGAGCGCCGTGGAGAGGGCCTGGAAGTGGCTCACGTCCCCGGTCTCCCCTTCCTTGGAATACCGTCCGGAGACCACGGCGAATCCATGGCCCAGGGCCCGGATCTGGATGAAGCCCAGTCGGACCGTGAAGTAGAGGCCGGCCCCCAGAAGGAGGATGACCACGAAGGGGATGGTCTCGTCGCCCACCTGGATCCCCGAGGCCCAGACCCACCCCTCGAGGCGCCCCACGAACCGCTGAAGGGATTCGGTCATGAAGCGCTCCGGTTTCGGGCAGTGGACAGGAAGGCTCAACCAGGAGGCACACTCCGGGAGGGCCCCGTCGCTTCGGCAGGATCGTGGAAGGCCAACACCTTGGGGCCGCACCCACCTCTCCCGCAAGCGGGGAGCGCCGGGAAACCTCCGTACCCTCCGGTTCGTAGGGATCGGAGAAGGCACTCAACCACCCCCTTCTCGAGGCTCCCATGCTCCGCCGGTCCCCTCCGTGGCTCCGCCGCTCCGAACCCTCCGCTTCCCAGCTTCTGGCCCCAGCGCCGCCCCGGCCTCCCCGTCCTCCGCGAGTGGCCCATCGCCGGACGTGGCAGAGGGTACCGGCCCTCTTCCTTCTGATCGCCCTGCTCCCCGCTGGAGCCTGGGGGCAGGAGTCGGAGCCCGCGGTCTTGCCGGCCGATACCACGGTGGCCGGGACGCCTGCGGAATCGGGTCTCGCCCTTCGCCTCATGGCCGGTGACGTGGGCATCGCCATCGGCCACGTGCCCCGGGTAACAGGTCTGAGAGTCAACCTGTCGGACCGATCGCTGGACCGGGTTTATGGAGTGAACCTGACCCTTTGGCGGGCCCGATCGGGAAGCGAGGTGGGGGGCCGAATCCAGGGGGCGGCGCTGGGCCTTGCCCCGCAGGCCGGATCCGTCCATGGACTCGGATTGGGCCTGGCGGCCGTGGTGGGAGAAGAGCAGCTCGCAGGCGTCCACGTGAGCGGGCTGGCCACCATTGCCGGGGAGGACGCCCGGGGAATCCAGGCGGCGGGGCTGGCCACCATTGCCGGAGAGGACGCCCGGGGAATCCAGGCGGCGGGGCTGGCCACCATTGCCGGGGAGGAAATGGCCGGGGTCCAGGCCGGCGGACTCGCCACCATCGCCGGGGCGGGCCTGCGGGGCGTCCAGGTCGGCGGGCTGGCCGCCATCGCCGGGGGCGAGTTGCGGGGCATCCAGCTCGGGGGGCTGGCAGCGGTGGGCGGCGGGATGGTCAGTGGCATCCAGGTGGGTGGGCTCGCCGTGGTGGGCGGGGATCAGGTCCGGGGGATCCAGCTCGGGGGCCTGGCGGTGGGGGGGGGCGACACCCTCGAGGGCATTCAGGTCGCCGGCCTGGCCGTGGCCGCGGGTTGCCGGATGCAGGGGATCCAGGTGGCGGGTCTGGTGACCGAGGTGAGCCGGGGATGCGAGGAGGGATCCATCCGCGGCCTCACCGCAGCCGGCTACCGGGTGCGCGCCCCTGAACTCCACGGCGTGACCGCCGCCCTCCTTCGTATCGAAGCCGAGACGGTCCGGGGGTTCTCGGTGGGTGGGCTGCAGCGCTCCGGAGAGCACGTGGGACTGGCGGTGGGTGTGGTGAACTGGACGGACCGACTCCGGGGGGTGCAGGTGGGGGTCCTGAACCGCGCCGGGAACAATCCCCACCCCTTTCGCGTCCTTCCTCTGGTGAACCTGAACCTTTCCTGAGCACACCGGAGACCCCGTGACACACCTCAGCATCTACCTTGCCGGCGAGATCCACTCCGACTGGCGGGAAGAATTCCGCCGTCACCTGGCCGACCTGGACGTGGAGGCCGACTTCCTGGGGCCCCAGACCCACCACGACCGGTCCGATGACATCGGGGAGCTGATCCTGGGCGAGCAACCCAGCGACCGCTACCGTGATCTCGTGGGGGCTTCCATCAACACCCTTCGAACCCGGGTCCACCTTCGGGTCGCCGACCTGGTGGTGGCCTGCTTCACCGACAAGTACAAGCAGTGGAACACGGCCGCCGACGCCGGCGCCGCCGTGGCCGCTGGCATCCCCCTGGTACTGGTCCGACCCGAAGAGCACATCCATGCCCTGAAGGAGTTGGATGCGCAGGCCGACGTGACGGTGGAGACACTTGAGCAAGCGGCCCGGGCCGTCGCCTACATCCTGGAGTAGGCGGCGACCCGGGCCACGTAGATCACCGGCGGCGGGTAGAGCGCCCTCACTGGGTAGAGCGCCCGCACTGGACGGACCGGCGCGAACTCAGCCGGTGGCGGGACGAGCGTCCCCGGATGTGTCCAGTTTCAGCGCGCGGGACAGACGCTCCAGAAGGATCTCCTGGGCGCGCTCAGCGATCTGGTCCAACGAGGGATTCTCCAGGTACCGCTCACGAAGCCGTGCCCGGATCTGTTCCATGGTGGGGACGTTGGGCGGCTGAAGCTCACGGAGCTGGGCCGCCGCATTCTCCCGGGTCTTCTGGGCCCGCTCCCGCAGTTCTTCCAGATTCGAGGCCCAGGCCTCCTGGAGCTCGCGGGCGATCTGCTCGATCTGGAAGGAGCCGGCCCCCTCCTCGGCCACCCGCTCCACCACCTTCTGACCCAACCGCTGCTCACCCTGCACGATGGCCTTCGGTGGAACCCGAAGGTCCCAGACCAGCCCGACCCATGACATGGCCTTGAGGACGTAGTAGGAAATGTCGATCTCCCACCAGTAGAAGCCCTGCCGGGTGGAGCTCTGGTAATGGTGGTGGTTGTTGTGCCACCCCTCTCCCAGGGTGAAGAGCGCCAGCCACCAGTTGTTCCGCGAATCGTCGGCGGTCACGTACCGCTGCTTCCCCACCACATGGGCCACCGAATTGATGGCGAACACCCCGTGGTACAGGAGAACCGTGCTGAGGAAGAAGCCCACGAAGAGCCCCGGCCATCCGGCAAGGAGGTAGCACCCAACGGCCAGGAGGAAGGCCGGGAAGTACGGATGCCGGTTGAGGAAGCGCAGTTCGGGGTACTTGGCGAAGTCCTGGATCGTGGAGTAGTCGGCCTGGTTCTTCTGGGGCGAGAAGATCCATCCCACATGGGAGAACCAGAAGCCCGTGTGCTTCGGCGAGTGCACGTCTTCCGGCGTATCCGAGTGGCGGTGGTGATGTCGGTGCGTCGCCGCCCACCAGAGCACCCCGCGCTGCGCCGACGTCTGACCCAGGAAGGCCAGGACGAACTGGAACCAACGGCTCGTCTTGTAGGACCGGTGCGAGAAATACCGATGGAAGCCGGCGGTGAGCGCCCACATGCGGACGAGATACAGCGAAATGCACAGGACCACGGCCGTGGTGGTGAACCCGGTCCAGAACCCCCCCAGGGCCGCGGCATGGACCATGAGGAAGGGAATCATGGCCGGGTAGATGATGTCGTTGTGCGGCTCGTCGTGGTCGTGCCCGTGGTGATCCTGTCCGTGCGCATGGCCGTGCGCATGCGGGTGGGGTCGTGCTTCAGCGCTCAAAACGTTCCTCCAGGCTGCGGTCTGCGAAAACATCGGGAACCCATACCCCAGTCGTCACATACCGACCGAAATCAGGTCGGACCAAGCTCCGTGGTGGACCCTGGTCAGGGTTCTCCCCTGTTGGCTTCATCCGGTCGGGCGAGAAGATACGCCGGTCGGACCTAATGTGACACCCCGGGCCCCGGCGAAGGTGCCAGGGCCCGGGGCGACGGAGAATCCAGCGAGGTGGAGACCGGGATGGGATCCCCTGGGGCGATTACTTGTATCGGTAGGTGATACGTCCCCGACTCAGATCGTAGGGGGACATCTCAACCTTCACCCGATCACCTTCCAGAACCCGGATGTAGAACTTGCGCATCTTGCCGGAAAGATAGGCCAGGATGTTGTGGCCATTTTCCAACTCCACCCGGA
The DNA here is from genome assembly GCA_003567615.1 of Gemmatimonadota bacterium. Classification (GTDB taxonomy): domain Bacteria; phylum Gemmatimonadota; class Gemmatimonadetes; order Longimicrobiales; family Gaopeijiaceae; genus PWLA01. Next base: position 8,447 of record PWZC01000387.1, read on the forward strand.
AATTCGCGTTGGGGAGCACTTCGGTAACGGTCCCCTCCACCTCGATTGCGTCATTTGCCACGGACTGCGTTCTCCTGCTGTTGGATCACCATGTCGGTCGTTCACCGCACCGGTAGAGATAGGTAACTTATAATGTTCGCCAGATCCAACACAACGACTGCCCCCGGGTTTTCCCCGCAGCCCCCCTCTCCATGAAGCTCAGCACCGCACTCGCCATCACCCTCGCCGTCGTCGTCTTCATGGGCGTCGTGGTATTGGCCACCTTCCAGCGCGCCCAGCACAACTGCGTGGTCTGTCTCCAGTTCTCCCAGGGTGAGATCTGCCGGGCCGGCAGCGGACCGACCCAGGAAGAGGCCATGCAGGCCGCCCAGGAGAGCGTCTGCGGCGGCAACACCTCCGGGATGGCCGAGATCATCGCCTGTCGAAACGCGACGCCTTCCTCCTTTCAGTGCAATTGACCGCCGGGGTGCCCCAGATCACGGCCGGGCAACCGGCGCTTTCCGGAAGAGGGGAGCGCCCAGCCGGATGAGCTCCCCCGGACTCACGCTCGGGTGTATGTCCCCCCGGGAATCGTCCGGACCGAAGAGCAGGACCACGGTGGACCCCAGGTGGAATGCCATGAACTCCTCGCCTCTTTCCACCGGCCGCGGCGGATCGTAGCGCCGCGTCTCGGGATTCCGCCGGCCACGCCGGTTGGTCAGACTTCGGCCCGCCCCCGCCGTCCGATGCCACGCCGGGTCGTAGAGCGCGCTGATCCCCCCCACGTTGAAGGCACCGACGGCCACCAGCGCCACCGGGACGCCTGACCCTTCCCCTGCATCTCCCGCCCCCCCCGCCGAGGCTTCGTCTCCCTCGCGCCCCGGCGGGGATCCGGCTGCCTCGATCCAGGCCACGAGTCGCTCGTTCCTTGGAAAGAGCCGGGGAATGGCCGACACGGCCGGAGCATTCACCGGGAACAGGGCACCGGGCAGGATCCGCCCCCAGGCCACTATCCCGCCCACCGGGGCGTGGATGCGGTGGTAATCCCGAGGACTCAGGTAGAGGGTCACGAAGCTGCCCCCCTCCAAGCGGGACACGAGATCGCTCGCCTCTGTCCCCTCCCCGGCCCCTCCGCCGAGGAGTTCGCTCACCTGATACGGGATCCCCTTGGCCTGGATCGCCTCGCCGTTCCGGATCCGCCCCACGGCACCCACCCGCCCATCCACCGGGCTGGCGGGCACGGTCGCGTCGGCGGGCCAGGTGCGGACCCCGGCACGCAGACGACGGGTGAAGAAGTGGGAAACCGAGGGATACTCCGACAGGGGCCGCTCCGCCTCGGCCACCTCAATGCCCACGGCGCGGGCGAAGGCCCCCAGGATCGGACGGCGGAAGGGCCCGGGGATGGGCGTGGCCGCCAGCCACCCGGTGAACCGGCTGATGAGGCCCTGCGGCAGGCGGGCCACCAGAGCCAGGGTCAGCCTCCAGCGAAGTGAAATGGGGTCCACGGGGTGGGTGGGTCTGGGTTCAGGGGAACGAGGGATGATCTTCCACGGCGTCGACGATCCGGTGACAGGGATCGAATGGAGAAGGCGTCACCCCCGCCTGCGGCGCGGAAGACCTCCCGGGGGCCGGCCGTCACCGCGTCAGGAAGAGGGCTCCGAGTACGAACCCCGCGGCGACCCCG
>PWZC01000046.1 GCA_003567615.1 Gemmatimonadota bacterium
GGCATGGTCCAGCACCACCAGATGGTTCGGTATCTCGAAGCCCTCGAAGCCTCGTCGGACCGGGTCCGACTGGTGAATCAGGGGCGGAGCATCGAGGGTCGGGACCTCTGGCTGGTGGTCGTCTCGGATCCGGCGAACCTGCAGCGTCTGGATGCCATCCGGAATGTGGCTCAGCGCCTGAACGATCCCCGGGGCACACCCCGCTCCGAGGCCGAGAGTCTCCTTGCGGACCAACCCGTCATCAGTTGGATCGGAGGAACCCTCCACGGGTTCGAACTCTCGGGCACCGAGGCCGTCCTCATGGCGCTGGAGCGGCTCACCCCCGCCGATGACCCGGAGACCCAGCGCATCCTGCAGGAGTCGGTGGTTCTGCTCGATCCCATCCTGAACCCCGATGGACGGGATCATTTCGTGTTGCACAATCTTCGGACCCTGGGACGAGAGCCGGCCTCGGACCGACGCGACTGGTCCAACGACTTCACCGGATGGGAGTCGCGGAGATATCGGACGAACCACTACTACCACGACCCGAATCGGGACTGGTTCGCCCACGTCTTCCCTGAGACCAGGGCTCGCGTCACCACAGTCCGGGACTGGCGCCCCCAGATCCTGGTGGACATCCACGAGATGGGTGCCGATGTGGAGTTCTACTTCGATCCTCCCTCGGACCCGGTGAATCCCTTCTTCCCTGAATTCGGGACATGGGGCTTCGAACTATTCGGGGCCGCCTATCGCGAGGCCTTCGACCAGGCGGGATTCGAGTACATGACCGGAGAGCGCTTCACCTTCTTCTTCCCCGGTTTCCTGACGGCGTTCGGCTCCTACCAGGGCGGGGTTGGAATGCTCTTCGAGCAGGGATCCACCCGGGGTCTCGCAATGACCCGCGCCGATGGGTCGGTCCGAACCTTCCGTGACGCAGTGGATCAGCAGTACACGGCCACCTGGACCGCGCTCCTCACGGCCGCGGAGCACAGGGAAGAACTCCTCTCCCGCTACGACCAGGGACATCGGGACGCCATGGCCGACGGCCAGTCCGGGATCCGGAGGTACATCCTTCCCGCCGGAGAGGCAGATCCCCATCATCTGCGGGAGCTCGTGGACATCCTCCTGCGGAATGGGATCGAGGTGGACCGCCTCACCGAGGACGCCCGGATCGGAGGGCTTCGTGACCGAACCGGATCCGGCGCAGGGGAGCGCACCTTCCTGGCGGGAAGCTATGTGGTGGAAGCCGCCCAGCCGCGGAATCGGATGATCCGGGTCCTCCTGGAGCCGGAAACCCCGGTGCCGGCTCCCTTCCTGGATCTGGCTCGGGAGCGGATCGACCGGGGCGAGAATCCCCGGTTCTACGACGTGACTTCGTTCTCCCTTCCCCTGTTCTTCAATCAGCCGGCCGTATCGTCCACCTCCGGCGGCGCCCTCCCCGTGGAAAGGGTGACGGCACCGATGGAGGAGCCGCAGGTGGGCGGAGCACGAGCGTCCTATGCCTACCTGCTGGACGGCCTCAATTCCCGAGCCCTGTCGGTGGCGGCCCACCTCCGGGAGCGTGGGTACCGACTCGCCTTCCTGGCGGTTCCGACGCGCATCGGAGGGGAGGTCGTTCCCTCGGGATCCATCGTGGTCCGGACCGGACAGAACGAGGCGTCGGTCCATGAATCGGTCCGGGAGTTGGCCAGCCGCTTCGGTGTGGGTGTTCGAGCGGTGGATTCGGGAGCCGGAGACCCGGGATTCCCGGCGCTGGGCACCGGCGATGCCTTCCCCATGGTCCTCCCCCGCATTGCCCTGGTGGCCGAAGGGCCGGTTGACGCCTACTCATTCGGCTACGCCTGGGGCACCCTGGACTGGCAGTACGAGGTTCCCAACACCGTCATCCGAGCCGAAAGCCTGGCACGTGCCCATCTCAGTGACTTCAACGTCCTGGTCATCCCCGAGGCTCCGGCCGGCGCCCTGGCCGAGCTGCTGGGAGAGGACGGCATGAACAACATCCGCCACTGGGTTCGGCAGGGAGGAACCCTCATCGCCATTGGATCCGCCGTGGATTTCGCCCGGGAGCGGCTGGGACTCCTCTCCCTCCGCAGTTGGTACGAGACCGAGGAGGGGGCTGATGCCGTCCCCTACGAGGCGGTGGGCGCCTTCTTCCGAGGTGAACTGAACCGGGCCTACTGGCTCGCCTCCGGTATTCCCCAGGGGGATCTCCCGGTCCAGGTCCGGTCCTCCCGCCTCTATCTTCCGCCCTCGGGCGCTCCATCCGGTGGCCGCCGGGTAGTGGGTACGTTCGCTGCCGAACAGATCAACATGTCGGGGCACGCGTGGCAGGAAACGCTGGACCGGGCGCCGGGAACGGTGTTCGCCTACGAGGAACGAATCGGTTCCGGCCGGGTCATCGCTTTCTCGGAGGACGTGAACTTCCGCGGCTACTGGAGGGGAGGACAGCGTCTCTTCCTGAACGCCGCCATCCTTGGACCGAGCGCACCCTGACATGGACATGGGTCACATACAGACCGGAGTCCCATCTGCGGAGAAGGTATCATGACGACCCTGCACCCCTCGACGACCATGCACCCCTGGCGGCGGGCCGGCCGCGTTCCCCTCCCCGGCCGGGCTTTTGGCCGGCTTTCATTCCTCGTCGTTCTGGCCCTGGCACTGGGGGGATGCCTCGACAGCACCACCACGGGTATCGACCCGGCTCCCACAGTGGACGAGATCGAGTTCTCGCCCATCTTCGAGATCGATCTCTCGGCTATGGAGGAACGCCCGTCGGGCCTCTGGATTCGGGAAGAGGTCGTCCGTGAGGAAGGGACGCAGGCAGGCGAGTTCGATGCGCTTGTGGTGGACTACGTACTCTGGCTACCCAACGGGCAGGAGGTGGAGCGGGGACGGATCGGGGAGGACGCCCTGTTCATTCCCGCCGGCGGCGGGCTGATCGCCGGATTCACCGAAGGGGTGGTGGGGATGCGGGAGGGCGGTCAGCGGCTCCTTCTGGTCCCACCGCACCTGGCATACGGAGGCCGGGACTGGCTGGTTTTCCGCGTAGATCTCATCTCCGTGAATCCCCGGGACTGAGGTCAAGGCGACACCGGGCCGCCGGTGCCGGCGGACGGCCCGCCCTCATCAGAGCCGAGGTAGCGTGACCCCTACCTGGTTCTGATACTTCCCCTTCCGGTCGGCGTACGCGACCTCCGGCTCCTCCTGGCCCTGGAAGAAGATGAGCTGTGCGATCCCCTCGTTGGCGTAGATCTTCGCCGGAAGCGGGGTGGTGTTGGAGATCTCCAGCGTGAGGAAGCCCTCCCAGGGGGGCTCCAGGGGCGTCACATTCACGATGATCCCGCAACGGGCGTAGGTACTCTTGCCCACGCACAGCACCAGGGTATCCCGAGGGATGCGGAAATACTCCACGGTCCGGGCCAGGGCAAAGGAATTGGGCGGGATCAGACAGGTCTCGGCCTGCACATCCACGAAGGATCGGTCGTCGAAGTGTTTCGGGTCCACCACCACGTTGTGGACATTGGTGAATACCTTGAACTCGGGCGCCACCCGGATGTCGTACCCGTAGGACGAGACCCCGTAGGAGATGACCCCTGCCCGGACCTGCCCGGGCTCGAAGGGTTCGATCATCCCGTGATCCTCACTCATGGTCCGGATCCAGCGGTCGCTTCGAATGGTCATGGTGGTCGTTCGATAGGAAGGAGGAGCCTGGACCCGCAGCGGGGGGACGGTCTCCGGCAGGCCGGCGAAACGGTTCGCAACATGGGGGGACCGGTTCGGATAGACAAGGTGCCGAGCGGTTGCGGGGAAGTGGGCGGCCCAGGACGATCCCCGGTCCCGGCAGGGGGGGTGTCCACTTCAGGCGCAGGGTGCCAATTCGGGTTGACACCCTCCGACGGTTTCGGGTACCTTTTGGCGCCTATAAGACAAGCTAAATGCTTTTAAGAATTATTCCTGCCACGGCGGACCATGACGGAAAGCTACCTCCCGGTGCTGATCCTCCTGGGCGTCTCCATCGTGAATGCTGTGGGGATGCTGGCGGCTGCTCACATCCTGAACCCCCGGCGGGCAACTCCTGAGAAGGACATGCCCTACGAGTCCGGGATGGTACCCCTCGGGGACACCCGGGCCCGGTTCTCGGTGAAGTTCTACACCGTGGCCATCAGCTTCATCATCTTCGACCTTGAGGCCATCTTCCTCATCCCGTGGGCTGTGGAGATGCGGACCTTGGGATGGGAGGGCTTCGTGGCCGTCTCCATCTTCATGGCCATCCTTGTGGTCGGCTTCGTCTACGAGTGGCGGAAGGGAGGGCTGGACTGGGAATGACCGACAAGCCAATCATCCGCGAGACCCCCGGTGCTTCCGGGAGCGGGCTACCCGGCGGTATCTTCGGCGAGGGAACGCCGACCTTTCTCACCACCAAGGTCGACTTCGTGGTGAACTGGGCCCGTCGGAATTCCCTCTGGCCCATGCCCTTCGGGACCGCGTGCTGCGCCATTGAAATGATGGCGTCCGCCGCCTCCAACAACGACCTGGCCCGATTCGGCATGGAGCGGATGTCGTTCTCACCGCGACAGGCCGATGTCCTCATCTGCGCTGGGCGCGTACCCTACAAGTTGGCTCCGGTCCTTCGCAGGATCTGGGACCAGATGCCCCAGCCCAAATGGGCCGTGTCCATGGGCGCCTGCGCCTCGTCCGGCGGGGTCTTCGACGCCTACTCCATGGTCCAGGGGATCGACACCATCATACCGGTGGACGTCTACGTACCCGGATGCCCGCCGCGTCCGGAGGCCCTCATCTACGGTCTCATCATGATCCAGGAGAAGATCCGGGGCGAATCCCTGGGTCAACACTCCCGTCACCGAGCCGAGGACCCGGCGGACGTCGGCCGTCCCCGGGCCGACGCCGCAGAGGTCACCGCGCTCTCCGGGCCCTTCGGGAATTCGACGAATCAGAATCGGGCCAGCGGTCTTGTACCCGGCATTCCCACCGTGCGACCGGGGGATCGGATTCCCTGACGGCCCCCGGTGTCAACGGGGACCCGTCCGCCAACCAGATCAGGAGGGGTGGGATGAGCAGGGAAGAAGGATCCGGATACAGGGACGTTCCAGGACCCGCCGATGATACGGGGGCTCTGGTCAGCATGCCGGAAGGACTCGAACGTGCCCACCCTTCCGTTCCGGAGCTCCAGGCACGGTTCGACGAGGCCTTTCTCCGTCATGAGGTCGTGGCCGGTGACGAGCACGTGGTCTTCGTGGCCCCGGACCGGATCTATCCGGTGCTCGAGTGGCTCAAGACCGACCCCGACCAGGCCTACAACTTCCTGTCCGACCTGACGGCCGTGGATTTTGGCGGCGGTCGACCCATCCAGATCGTGTACCAGCTCTACTCGATCCCGCATCGGCATGTCCTCCGCGTCAAGGCCGAGGTCCCCCTGACGGACCTGGAGGTGGAATCGGTGGTGCCCATCTGGTCTGCCGCAAACTGGTTGGAACGGGAAGTCTACGACATGTTCGGTGTCCGGTTCCGGAATCATCCGGATCTCCGGCGTATCCTCATGCCCGAGGTCTATGCGGAAGGTCATCCCCTGCGCAAGGATTTCCCCCTGCGGGGCCGGTTCTCCAGGGCCGAACAGACCCGGCGGGCCCTGGCCCAGGCCCCCGAGGACTACTACGTCCCCTCCGACTTCGGTCCGGGGCGGGACTTTCAGGTGGTCGGTTGGCAGGAGGTGGGTGGAGAGCCTGTGCCGGTCAAGGAAGTCGCGACCAAGGGGAAGGCACCCCAACCATCCGAAGACGGCTCATCCGGGGCTGCCTCCGGGGATCGAACCTCCTCCTGACTCCTCCATTCCAGCGCCCATCGTCCATGTCGAAGAAGACCATTGAACTCGAGGTGAGTCGGACCCCGGAGATGGGGATGGATTTCCGTCCCGCTCCCGGTCCGATGCAACCCGTGGACCTGGCAGAGCCCGATCTCCGGGCCGAGAAGATGCTGATCAATGTGGGTCCCCAGCATCCGGCCACCCACGGCGTGCTCCGCCTCGTCCTCGAGTTGGACGGCGAGACCGTGGTGCGGTGCCTTCCGCACATCGGCTACCTCCACTCGTCCTTCGAGAAGCTGGGGGAGTACCGCACCTGGAACCAGGTGATTCCGCTGACGGACCGGATGGATTACCTGGCACCCCTGATCTACAACTGCGCCTACGCCATGGCCGTGGAGAAGCTCATGGGCGTCGAGGTGACCGAGCGGTGCAAGGTCACCCGGGTCATCATGATGGAGCTGGATCGGGTCTTTTCCCACCTCCTCTGGCTGGGAACCTGGGCCATCGATGTGGGCGCCTTCACTCCCTTCCTGTACGCCTTCCAGGAGCGGGAAAAGGTCTACAAGCTGCACGAGGCATACACCGGCGCCCGGATCACCACATCTGCCACCCGGATCGGTGGCATGATGGCGGACATGCCCCAGGGCTGGGACGTGGGAGTCCGGAAGTTCATCAATGAACTGCCGCGAACCATGGACGAGATCGAATCGCTCCTCTCCCACAACGCCATCCATATCGGTCGGACCCAGGGCGTCGGCGTCATCGGTGCCGAAGACGCCATCGACATGGGGCTGTCCGGTCCCAATCTCCGGGCCACCGGAGTCCCCTACGACGTCCGGAAGGACCGGCCCTACTACGATTACGAGACGTACGAGTTCGAGGTCCCCATCGGTGAGTACGGGGACTGTTACGACCGCTACATGGTACGTCTCGAAGAGATCCGCCAGAGCTGTCGGATTCTCCATCAGGCGCTGGATCGCTTGCCCGACGGTCCCATGAATGTGGATGACCCTCGCGTCATCCTCCCGTCCAAGACGGATCTCATGAATGACATGGAGTCCATGATCCACCACTTCAAGCTGGTCATGGAGGGGGTCAAGGCGCCCCCTGGTGAGTCCCACTTCTCGGTGGAGGGGTCCAAAGGGGAGCTGGGGATGTACGTGGTGAGCGATGGGGGCTCCAAGCCCGTCCGTTGGCGGGTCCGCCCCCCTTCCTTCGTGAATCTGGCCGCCATCCCCAAGTTGGTGGAGGGGGGCCTTCTGGCCGACGTGATCATGGTGAACGCCAGCCTGGACATCGTCCTGGGAGAGATCGACCGGTGAGTGATTCGAGCACGGGTGCCGGCGGCAAGGGTGTGCCCTTCCGGAACCCCGGATGGGCCGGAAACACCGGCGAGTACGATCTGACCGAGGAGCAGGTCCGCGGTCTCGACTACGTGGGCACCCGTCCGGTCGAGGGAGGTCATCCCGGAGCGTCAGCCACGTATCCGTACATGCTTACCGCTCGGTCGCCCGAGGCCCCCCTCTTCGAGGGCCCCTACCAGGAGCGGTTCGGGAAGATCCGCTCCCGCTTCCCCACGGCGCAGGGCGCGCTCCTCCCCACGCTCAATCTGGCGCAGGAGGTCCGTGGCCACGTCTCCCAGGAGACCATGCGCGAGGTAGCGGCCCTCCTGGGTCTCTCGGATGCCTACGTACGCGGGGTGGCATCTTTCTATACCATGTACAACAAGCGGGAAGTGGGACGTTTCCTCATCCAGGTGTGCACGAACATCTCCTGCAACCTGTGCGGTGGCGACGAAGTCCTAGCGGCTTTTCTCGAACACACCGGAACCGAACTGGGTGAGGTCTCCGCCGACGGCCTTTTCACCGTCATGGAAGTGGAGTGCCTCGCCGCCTGCGGCACCCCCACCGCCGTGCAGATCAACTCCCGCTACTTCGAGAACGTCACCCCGGAAGGTGTGCCGGCCCTGCTGGACCGGCTCCGGAGCGAGGTCAACTGACATGGCTTATCCGTACACGCACGAGAAGGAGGTCCGCGTCCTCAGTCGGGGCTGGGGCGATCCTCGCACACGCACCCTCGAGGGCTGGAAGGCCATGGGCGGCTACACCGCCTTGCCCAAGGCGCTGGGGATGAGCCGGGCGGAGGTCATCGACGAGGTGAAGGCATCGGGGCTGCGGGGCAGGGGGGGGGCCGGATTCCCCACCGGGATCAAATGGTCCTTCATGCCCGGTGACAAGAAGGGTGCCCACTATCTCTGCTGCAACGCCGACGAATCCGAACCCGGGACCTTCAAGGACCGGGAGCTCCTCCGGTGGACTCCGCACCAGCTCATCGAGGGCTGCCTCATCGGGGCCTACGCCATCCAGGCCGACCACGTCTTCATCTACTGCCGGGGCGAGTTCTTCGAGGCGACACAGGTACTGTCCAGGGCCGTGGAAGAAGCCTATGAGGCAGGCTACATCGGGAAGGACATCCTGGGTTCGGGCCACGACATCGACATTACGGTCTTCGCCGGAGCCGGCGCGTACATCTGCGGAGAAGAGACGGCCCTCATGAACTCCATCGAGGGCCGCCGGGGACTCCCGCGGGTCAAGCCACCATTTCCCGCCGCCGTGGGACTCTTCGGCAAGCCCACCACCATCAACAATGTGGAGACCCTCTCCAGCATTCCCCACATCGTGAACAATGGGGGATCGTGGTATCGCCAGTGGGGCTCCGAGAAGAGCCCGGGGACGAAGCTGTTCTGCGTCAGCGGGCACGTTCGTCGTCCCGGGAACTACGAGCTTCCCCTGGGCTTCCCCCTGGAGGAGCTCATCTATGACGTGTGTGGGGGCTTTCGCGAGGGCCGCTCCCTCAAGGCGGTGATCCCCGGCGGGAGTTCCGTTCCCATCATGTCCGCTGCGGACTGCGCAGGGTGCCTCCTGGACTACGAAGGGGTGGTGGAGAGGGGATCCATGTTGGGATGTGCCTCGGTCATCATCATGGACGACTCGACGAACATCGTGAAGCAGGTCCGTCGTATGGTGGACTTCTACGCCCACGAGTCCTGCGGTCAGTGTACGCCGTGCCGGGAAGGGACGCAGTGGCTGTCCCGGATCCTGGTCCGCATCGAACATGGCCGGGGCACCGAGGAGGACCTGGACACCTTGCTGGAGCTGGGGAACCAGATGACGGGAACCACCATCTGCGTTCTCTCCGACTCCGCCGCCGCCCCCGTGGCCTCGTCCATCCAGAAGTTCCGGGATGACTATCTGGCCCTGATCCGTCGTGGAGAGAAGGTGGGTGCGGCCTGATGGCCCGCCTCCCCGACTCCGGAGCATTCGCCCATGTCTGAATTCACCCCACCCCAGGAAATGGTCACCCTGACCATCGACGGACAGGAGGTTGCCGTTCCCCCGGGAACCCCCATCCTCCAGGCCGCCGAGAGTACGGGAAACCGGATTCCCCACTACTGCTACCACCCGGGGCTGTCAGCCCCGGCCCAGTGTCGACTCTGCCTTGTGGAGGTAGAGGGCGCGCCGAAGCTCCAGCCGTCGTGTGTCACTCAGGTCCGGGACGGGCAAGTGGTCCATACGGCCAGCGAGAAGGCCAAGGGCATGCGGCAGGGAGTGCTGGAGTTCTACCTGGCCAATCACCCCCTGGATTGCCCCATCTGTGACCAGTCCGGGGAGTGCAAACTCCAGGACTACGTCCATGCAGAGGGGCGCAAGCACGGACGAAGCCGGGAACCCAAGCGGGTCTTCGGGCGGGACGACTTCGGTGGGGACGTCCTCTTCTACGGTGACCGCTGCGTCATGTGCACGCGCTGTGTACGCTTCATGAACGAAGTGGCCCAGGATCCTCGCCTGACCGTGGTGGAGCGGGGCAACCGCTCCGTCATCGACACCTTCTTCGAGGACGGGGTGGAGGGCTCTCCCTACGCCGGAAACATCGTGGACATCTGTCCTGTGGGAGCGCTGGTTTCCAAGGACTTCCTCCACAAGGCCCGGGCGTGGGATCTGGACCACACGCCCAGCGTCTGCCCCAACTGTTCCCAGGGCTGCAACATCGATCTGCACGTCCGGGACAACCGGGTCCAGCGCCTCAAGCCCCGCGCCAATCCGGA
>PWZC01000174.1 GCA_003567615.1 Gemmatimonadota bacterium
ATGAGAGACTGGAACGGGAGCACCGTCCCGAATGGGTCGAGGCCTGGGCCCACGGGCGTACCGGCGTCCCCCTCGTGGACGCCGTCATGCGGTGTCTTGGCAAGACCGGATGGGTCACCTTCCGGATGCGGGCCATGGTCGTATCCTTCCTCACACATCACCTTTTCCAGGATTGGAGGAGCGGAGCCCCCATCCTCGCCCGCCTCTTCCTGGACTACGAGCCCGGCATCCATTATCCCCAGCTACAGATGCAGGCGGGCGTGACGGGAGTGAACACCGTGCGGATCTACAACCCCACCAAACAGGCCCGGGAGCAGGATCCGGAGGGAGCATTCATTGCCCGTTGGGTGCCGGAGTTGGCGGGCCTTCCCGCCCCCTACCGCCACGCCCCGTGGACCGTCACGCCGTTGGAAGCCGGGATGTATGGATTCACTCCCGGGAAGGACTACCCCGAGCCCCTGGTGGACCCGGAGGCGGCGGCCCAGGTGGCCCGAGACCGGCTATGGGGGCACCGGAACGACCCTGTGGTGCTCCGGGAAGGACACCGGATTCTGCGGACCCATACCCGGCGAAGGCGTCGGTGATCAGGTGAGGTTTCCTTGACCGACCCTCGGCGGTTCACCGACTACTATATATGGGGAACCGTCGCCTTCGTGGCGGCGGATCTGATGGCCGGCCTGAATCTTCGGATCCCCGGCCTCACCCATGAGCCCCGGTCCCTCCCCTCGGTCCTGGACCAGGGACTGGAACCGGCGGATGCGGTGATGGGGGTGTCCGAGGTCGTGGCAGTTGGCCTGGCCGGAGCGGTGTTTCTGTCCGGTGTCTATGTGGGGCTTGGCCAAGCGCGAAGCCCCCAAGGAGGCTAGAACCGGCACCGGGGCAGCACCCGTACCGGGCCGGAACGCGTAGCGGGCAGCACCCGCCCCGGGCAGCACCCTCCCCGGGCCAGCACCCGCTCCGGGCCAGCACCCGCCCCGGGCCAGCACCCGCTCCGGGCCAGCACCCGCACGGCGAATCGTTGGTGTGAGCGGACCCCAGGGGTCGGTTCGGGGAACTCGTGCAAGCCGGTCCGTGGACCTAGCGGGATCGGGGTCCTATTGTGCGTTCGTACCTCAGTGGCTCTTCGTTTCCCAATCCCCCGTTCGGAGTTGACCCCGGCCGGACATCTCGTTTCTCGATCTTCCCCCGATCCACCTGCCATGAACTCTTCAATCCATCAGAGCCGCCCCGAGGGGACATCCCCCATGGGGGTTTCCGTTCACTCCGAAATCGGTCGTCTCCGCCGAGTCCTGGTCCACGAGCCTGGGTCGGAAGTGGACCAGATGGTTCCGGGTATGATGGAAGAGCTACTCTTCGATGATATTCTCTTCGGGGCCGCGGCACGGGATGAGCACCGTCGGTTCCGGCGGGTCCTGCAGCTTCTGGGCGTCGAGGTTCTGGAGAGTGAAGATCTCCTGAGCAGGGCACTGTCGGAGCGGGATGGGCGCGAGTGGCTCGAGTCCCGGATCCTTCCCCACATCGATCCCCCGTTCCGGGAAAAATTCCGTGCCATGGGACCCCGGGAGGCTTCTCGTGCCCTGGTGGGCGGGGTCCGGCGCAAGGGCAGCCCCACTGCCGTGACCCTGGACGACCTCTTCGGGATCCGGCCCCTCCCCAACTGGTGCTTCCAGCGGGACACCCAGGTAGTTCTGGGTGACCGGGTTCACATCTCGTCCATGGCCAGCGTGGCCCGTCGACGGGAGGGGGAGCTGGCCCGGACCATCTTCCGTTTCCATCCGCAGCTCCGGGGGACGCCCATCATGGAAGAGGAGGGGACGGATGATGAGCGACTGGTGCTCGAGGGGGGCGATGTGCTGGTACTGTCCCCGGACATCGTGGCGGTCGGGGAGTCGGCTCGCACTTCGGCGGGTGGGCTCGACACCCTCATGGAGCAGTTGCGGCGAGCCGAGGTGCGCCCGCGCTGGCTCTTCCAGGTGAGCCTTCCGCGCCAGCGAGCGTTCATGCACCTCGACACCCTCTTCACCCCGGTGGACCGGGATGTCTGTCTGGTCTATCCACCCGTGATCCTCCCCGGGTACCCGGAGAGCGCGCGGGTCCTGGAGTACGATCTCCACGCCCGGGACCCGGAGCCGCGGGAAGCCGGCGACCTGCTCGGGGCCCTGGCACGGCGCGGACTCCGATACCGACCGGTTTTCTGCGGCGGGCGGGATCCGGTGGAGCAGCAGCGGGAGCAGTGGACGGACGGAGCCAATGCACTTGCCGTGGCGCCCGGTGTGGCGGTGCTCTACGACCGTAACGTACGGACTGCGGAGGCGCTGGATGAAGCTGGATTCCGGATCGTCCATGCGGATGAACTCCTCCTGGGCGGCACCGAAGTATCGGTGGATTCCGGTGAACAGGTCTGCATCCTGATCCCATCCAATGAGTTGTCGCGGGCCCGGGGTGGGCCGCACTGCCTCACCCATCCCATTTGGCGCGATCCGGTCTCCTGAGGTCAGATCGGAAGGTCCAGGAAGGTCACGTGGTGAGCCGCGGCGTCGTAGACGGCGGCGCTGGGCGTGCCCTTCCACCCGAGGATTTCTCCTGGGTTCACCCAGAGACAGTCTCCGAATCGTTCCTCATGGCGCTGGTGGGTGTGACCGGAGAAGACGACATCGTAGTCGCCGGTCCGAGCCAGGGCTGATCCGTACAGGGGGAAGTGGGTCAGGGCGATCCGGCGCCCCCCTAGCTCCAACTCCGCGTGCTCACCGTGGAGGTTCAGGTTCGGGGCCCCTTCTGCTGCGAACCTGGCTATGGCGAAGCGGTCTCCGTCTCCGTTGCCGAAGACGCAGTGCACCTCCCCGTCGAACCCCGCCAGAACCCGGGCCGGGATGGGTGAGCAGAAGTCGCCAAGGAAGAGAAGTGTGCCAATGCCCTGCGACGAGAACACTTCCAGGGCGGCCCGGAGACCGTTGAGATTGTCGTGGATGTCGGAAAGGACGCCGATACGCATGGAGGGGCCACCTGGTTGGAGGATCGGGTTGTAGGTTCCCTCACCATACCTTGCTGCACCGGGGGATGGAACCGGGATTGCGCGACGGCGTTTCATGGCCTGGCCCCACATCTCATTCACCGGCTGGTACGTACCTTTTCACCGACCGCGACGATCCTTCGGCACGAGACAAGGTTCCCCACTGGACCACCCATGCGAAACCAGCTTTCCTACCGGTCTATTCTCAACTGGCCGGCAGCCTTCCTTTGGCTGGTACTCCTTGCCTCTCCGGTTGCCACGTGGGCGCAGGCCCCAGGTAGTGCCGTTTCCACTTCGACGCAGGCCCTGCACAACGTCATTCCCACTTCGACGCAGGCCCCGGACAAGGGCATTCCCCCATGGGGAAGGGCAGCGGGTGCGGGCATTCCCACCCACCCGGAAACGAAGCAGACGGCGAATCGCCGGAAAGAAGCGGGACGGACGGAGGTACGGATGGGAGTGTCCTGGTTCGACCTTGAGGGAGATCGGAGTTCGACGGCCCTGGAGTTTTCGTTCCGTCCCACACTCGAATTGCCGCTGGACGCACGGCTCCAGTTCGGAGCCATGGGCAACGGCGACGGAGCTTTCTATGCCTACGGGGGGATCACTCGGGCCCTTCACCTGGGGGGATTCCGACTGAGCCCGTCGATCAGCGTTGGCCTCTATCAGCGGGGTGAGAGTCTCGATCTGGGGAGTCCGTTGGAGTTCCGGTCAGGGCTTCTACTGGATCGTCGCGTCTTGCGGGAGCATCGCCTCGGCCTCTTTGTGTATCACCTCTCCAACGCGGGCCTGGCCGACCGGAATCCGGGTGTTGAGATCCTGGGCGTGGGATACGTGATCCCCTGGTAGATCAGAGGCCTTGAAGGGGGATGAAGAATTCGCTAAGCTTAGGTGTGTGGCCAAGGCACTCCGGGCTTTTGTGACGATTGCTCCCGGGTCACCAACCAGCTAAACCGTCTTCAGGGGGTCCTGCGCCGAATCTTCGCGCAGGACCTTCTTTTTGTGGGTTCCCCCCCCGATTTCCTGCAGCCTGTTCAACGGTCGACTCAGTCGGTGCCGGGCCTCCCGGGGGGCGAGAATGGCCCATGCGGGGCGCCGGTTCACGAGGATGGCCCACCCGGGGCGCCCTCGAGGAGAACGTGGCCAAGGTTTTGCCCGCTCAGCGATGAGAGCTCCAACCACGACGGCCACGGCATCCAGTAGGTCGAAATTCTTGCCGGTTTCGCTTGCGGTTCAAGGACGAGCGGACCCTCCGTGGAGTCCCGAGCCAATTCTGCCGGCACACCCCCAGCACGCCCCGAGGATTCTTGTGCTTCTTGATCGGACCCTGAGGGCACCAGAGTGGTGCGACCCCAACGACAAAAATTAGAATCCAGGTTCTAGTTTGGGGTCAAGACAACCAAGCTCGAACTGTTGCGGTAGGCGCCGACTGCCACCGTAAGCTCGAACTGCCATGGGTGGTTCAGGAAGCATTACACCCCGCACCCCATCCCCCTCATGCCTCAGATGCGCCCATGGCCCTTTGTTCCCGGATACTGTTGGTGGCCGGTTTCCGGGGGCAGATACCCCCGAGGGCAGTCCCAGCCTACCAACAGCATCCAAGTACAGGCGGCGAGGGGCACCTGCAGAGGCTATGCACCGACGAGACCAGGCATCAGAGGGTAGCGGGTGGTCTGGCGGGGACCCTACGACTCCGCCCTCAAGATTCAGCAGACCCTGCCCTCCACGGCGGGCACGTGATCTGGACGAGAGCCCTCTTCCTTTTGTGTGTCGCCGACTTTTGTGTGTCGCCGATGGGTGTGTGTCGCGTTTAGAGGGAGTCATCCGTCCCTACTGACGGCCCCCCTACTTCCGGTCCACCCCTACTTCCGGTCCACCCCTGCTTCCGGGCGCACCGCTGTCTCCGGACCAGCCCCAGTCTCCGCCTCCAGCCCCGGCGACCGGGCCGCTTCCCACCAGGTGACCACGGTAAGGCGCCGGAACAACTCCAGGAGGTCGGACTCCTGACCTGGCTCCGCACGCAGCCGGGCGTGGGCCATGGAGAGATCCTCAACCAGCATCTGCAGGGCGCTCATCCGGTGCATGACACCGTCCATTCCTCCGAGTAGTCGGGTCAGTTCGGAGAGTTGGAAGGAGGATGCCGCATATGCATGATCCGGGAGGCGAGCCGTCAACGCCAGTGACCGGATCTGCAATTGCTCCGCGAATCGTCGACGTCCCTCCTGGGAGGTGAAGAAGACGGCTCCGGGGCTCGGCATACCCGGCGTCGGAAGCGTATCGGCGCGAGCTTCGATCGTGCGGAGTTCCGCGTTGATGGATGCGACTCCAAGGAGGATCTGCGCTCCCCGTTCCCGTCGATGGGGAGCCGGGAGGGTCACCAGTCGATCGACCTGGGTGAGCAAGGTCTCGATCTGGGGTTCCAGGGGCGGATGGATCATGAGGTTGGCCTGGTTTGAATCAAATCGTCGACTGCGTTCGTAGGGATACCGGAGAGGGGCGGGCAAGTGCCTGCTCCCTGGACATAGAGAAGTTCCCTTTCCCCGGTTTCCAGGATGGGAGTCGATGAAACGTTGGATGAAGGTGGTGCTGGGTCTCGGAGTGGTGCTACTGGTGGCGGTGGTTGGCGTCTCCCTCCTTTTCGGCAACCGCGACCGGACCCCGGAGGTCCGGACCGAGGAGGCAAACACCCGCGAACTCGTCTCGGTCATCACGGCCACGGGCAATGTTCGTCCTCGACGGCAGGTGAATATCTCGTCCGACGTCATGGGCCGGGTGGTCGAGGTGAATGTGGAGGAGGGCGACGAGGTGGAACGCGGGATGCTCCTCCTCCGCATCGACCCCTCGGCCATCGAGGCCCAGGTGTCCCGGGCCCGGGCCGGGCTCTCCCAGGCCCAGGCCCAGGTGCCCCAGTCCCGAGCCAACCTGATCCAGGCGGAACGGGATCTGGCCCGTCTGGACGGGATCCGGTCGACCGATCCGAATCTGGTGAGCCGCCAGGCCCTGGATGATGCCGAGACCCAGGTGCAGATCCTGCGGTCTGTGCTGGAGTCGGCTGAGTTCGGTGTGGAGCAGGCTCGGGCCCAGGTCGCCGAGGTGGAGGATCAGCGGACCAGAACCACCATCCGGGCACCCATCTCGGGTCGGGTGACCCGTCTGAACATCGAGGAGGGCGAGACGGCGGTGGTGGGGACCATGAACAATCCCGGCAGCCTCCTCCTCACGGTGGGGGACCTGTCCGTCATCGAAGCGGTGCTCACCGTGGACGAAACCGATGTGCCA
Organism: Gemmatimonadota bacterium; assembly: GCA_003567615.1. Taxonomy (GTDB): domain Bacteria; phylum Gemmatimonadota; class Gemmatimonadetes; order Longimicrobiales; family Gaopeijiaceae; genus PWLA01. The sequence goes on from PWZC01000174.1 coordinate 6,290, forward strand.
CGAATCGCCCTGGGCGACTCGGCCGTGGTGGAACTGGACGCCTTCCCGGGGCAGGAGTTCGCCGGCGTCGTGGCCCGCATCGGAAACTCCGCCATCCAAGCCACCGGCGCGCAGGCGCGGGCCTCTGTTGATTTCGAGGTGGTGCTGACGCTCCTGGACCCCCCGGACGGTCTCCGGCCCGACCTGTCGGCCATGGCCGAGATCATCGTGGACCGGCGAGCGGATGCACTGGCCGTTCCCATCATCTCGGTGACGCTCCGCCCCGGCGAGGACGGAGAGGAGGAAGAGGAAGGAGTCTTTGTTGTGCAGGGTGAGCGGGTGGTCTGGACACCGGTGACGTTGGGGATCACGGGGGCGACCCACTTCGAGGTGCTCAGTGGCATCTCTGCCGGGGACGTGGTGGTAAGCGGTCCCTTCCAGAGCATCCAGACCCTCCAGGACGGGGACGCGGTGCGGCGGATGGGCAACGGTGCCCCCACCCCGTCCCGCTGAGCGTCGAGGCCCGAGCCCATGCAGATCCTCGAGGGAGTAGGTCTGGCGCTCCAACAGATTCGCCAGGAAAAGCTGAAGAGCTTCTTCAGCCTCATCGGCGTGATCATCGGGGTCATGTTCCTCATCATGGTGGTGAGCGTGGTGGAGGGAATGGACCGCTACATCGAGGAGGACTTCGCTCAGGAGATCTTTGGCGTCCAGACCATCCAGGTCGTCCGCTTCCCGTCGGTGCAGGTCAACACCTCCGCGGCAGATTGGCGGGCCTGGAATCGCCGCCCCCAGGTCACCCTGGCCGAGGCCGATGCCATCCGCCGACAGCTCAGCGTCCCCGGGCGGGTGGGGGTCGAGACGTTCGCCTCGGGCACGGTGCGAACCGATGAAGGCCGAGAGGCGGAGGGGCTCCAACTCTTCGCCATCTCCCAGGAGGTCCTGGAGATCCGGACGTATCGGGTGGAGCACGGGCGACCCTTCTCCCGTCAGGAGTCGGTTCGCGGCGTGCCGGTGGCGATTCTGGGCCTCTCCGCCGCCGAGGCCCTCTTCCCCGATGGGAGCGCCCTGGGCGAGCGGGTCCGGATCCGGGGATTCCCGTACCGGGTGGTGGGCGTGCTGGAGGATCAGGGTACGGTATTCGGGATCTCCCTCAATGACCGGGTTCTCATCCCCGCTACCTCCCGGGCTGGACGTCTCCGGGCGGAACGGGGTGCGGTGGGGAGCATCCTCGTTCAGCTTGATCGGGCCGAGGATGTGGAGATCGCCCGAATGGACATCGAATCAGCCCTGCGGACCGAGCGCCGCCTGCGCCCCACCGAGGCCAATGATTTCGGACTTGAAACCGCCGACGACTCCCTCGCCTTCTGGGACAACATCTCCAATATCCTCTTCGTGGCACTTCCCGCCCTCGTGGGAATCTCCCTGGTGGTGGGAGGGATCGTCATCATGAACATCATGTTGGTGTCGGTAATGCAGCGGACCCGGGAGGTGGGGATCCGGAAGGCGCTGGGAGCCCGGCGCCGCGACATCGTGGGCCAGTTCCTGGTGGAGTCCACCACCCTCTCCGCCGCCGGGGCGCTGCTGGGGGTAGCCCTGGGGGTGGGGCTCGCCGCCGCCATCCGCACGTTCACCCCACTCCCCACCTCGGTGGCGCTCCCCTGGGTTCTGCTCTCGGTTGCCCTGGGGATGACGGTGGGGGTCGCCGCCGGCGTCTATCCCGCGTACCGGGCCTCCCAGATGGATCCGGTGGAGGCGCTGCGCAGTGAGTAGACTACGCACCTGGACCCGGGGAGCGGGCCGCATCGTCTTCGGTTTCACCGAGGGGATCCGCATCGGCTCCGAGGCTCTCCGGAGTCACCCCTTCCGATCGGCCCTCACAACCATGGGCGTGGGAATCGGTGTCTGCGTCGTGGTCCTCATGGCCGGGGTCATTGCCGGCGTGCGGGGATCCATCCAGTCGGGGCTGGAAGCCTCCGGCCCGGACAACTTCTCCGTGAGTCGGTTCGACCCGGACCAGGTCCAGCTTGTGGGCGACGGAACCATGCCCGAGTGGTTCCGCCGGCCCTCCTTCACGCTTCGCGAGGTAGAGGCGCTGGGCGGCCTTGATGCGGTGGAGCGCGTCGCCGTCCGCTACGGGATCTCGGATCCCGCGGGGGAGGGGGGGGCCACGGTCCAGAATGGCGACGTGGAGGTGCGGGGCGTCCGGACCCGCGGTGTGAACGCCGGGTGGATGGGGTTCGAGGCCGCTGAGCTATCGACGGGCCGCGACTTCCTGGGCGTGGATATGGCCGAGGGGCGTGCGGTCATCCTCCTCTCGGAGCGACTGGCGGAGGATCTCTTCGACGAGATGGATCCAGTGGGACGACGGGTCTATCTGAGGGCCGGGGCCGGAGGGGAGGCGATCCGTCTCCCCTTCGTGGTGGTGGGCGTTTACGTCACCGAACCCCAGTTCCTGGGCGACACGCCGACTCATGCCGCCATGATCCCCTACACGGCCGCCATCCGGCGCTTCAAGGCGCCGGACCGGTTGGAGGAGGTTCTGGTGGCCCCCCGCGCCGGTGTGTCCTCCACCCTGGCCGAGGACGAGGTGACAGCCGCGATGCGGACGCTACGCGGGCTGGGACCGGGGGATGACAATGACTTCTCCATCGTTCGCGCCAGTCAGATCATGGAACTCTTCGACCGGTTCACGGCCGTATTCTTCGTCGTGATGCTGGCCCTCTCGTCGCTGGGGCTCCTGGTGGGGGGGATCGGGGGGGTGGGGATGATGCTCATCTCCGTCACCGAGCGGACCCGGGAGATCGGGATCCGGAAGGCGCTGGGCGCCACCCGCGCCGAGATCCTCTGGCAGTTCCTGGTGGAGTCGTCCATGCTCACCATCCTCGGGGGGGCCACAGGACTCCTTCTGGGTGGGGGGCTCATCTGGATCCTGGCTGCCTTCACGCCTGTTCCCGCGTCGGTCCCCCTCTGGGCAGTGGCGGTCGCGCTGGCTTCGGCGGCCCTTACGGGGATCGTGTTCGGCCTCGTTCCCGCCCTGCGGGCCGCCCGCCTGGCTCCGGTGGACGCACTCCGCTACGAGTAGCGCCGTCGGCGCATCATGACCGACCCCGTCACCCCTACCGTGGCCAGGAGGACGAGGGCGAGGCCGGCCAGGGGCAGGACAGGGAGTCCGGCCCGTTCCACGATCCGGCCCTCCGGCTCCAGGTAGGTTTCCGGGAGCGTGGGACGCCCGTCCACCCGCGGCAGGGAGGCGGCGTGGCGGAGGATCGCCTCCCACACCTTGAGCTCCCGGTCGCCGACCCGGATCACGCCCTCATCCAGATGCGTCAGTGGCCGCCCTTCCCGGTCCTTCAGTTCGATGAGAAGCCGGGGTGCCAGCGCCCCCACCTGAGGGAGGAAGGAAGCCACGTGGTGGTCCGTGGCCACATGGAAGAGGGTGCCGTCCCGGGGAATCGCCACCTCGGTCCCGTCGGTGTGTACCTGCCAGGCCCGGCGTACGGCCCGGAAGGAAGGGACCGGTGTGCCGCGCACCGGGATGGTGAAGAGGATGGCCCGAGAGGGATCCACCTCGTAGCGGAGACC
>PWZC01000246.1 GCA_003567615.1 Gemmatimonadota bacterium
ACCGACACCTGACATGAACCTCCGGTGACCATGCTGGAACAACCGCTCCTCCGGGACCTCGGGCTGGTGCTCCTCACGGCGACCTTCTTCGTGATGGTCGCCCGTTTGGTCAAGGTCCCTCACATCGTGGCCTACATCCTGGCGGGGCTCACGCTGGGTCCCCTCCTGGGGGGGGTGGAGGTGAGCGAGACGATCCACATCATCGCCGAGGTGGGAATAATCCTCCTTCTCTTCATCGTGGGCCTGGAGCTGTCCCTCAAGAAGATCAAGGAGGTGGGCGGGATCGCGCTGGGGGCCGGATTGGCGCAGATGACCATAACCGGCGGTATCGTGGCCCTGGTAGCCTGGATCTTTGGACTCTCGGGAGGAGACATCCTCTTCCTGGGCGTGGCGCTGACCTTCTCGTCCACCGTGGTGGTGGTGAAGCTTCTGGCCCAGCTTCGCGCACTCGATTCCCGTCATGGACGAGTGGCCGTCGGTATCCTGCTCGTGCAGGATCTGGTGGTGGTCATCGTCCTTACCTTCACAGCCGGTCTGGCCGGCGGTCAGGAGCTTCGGGCGCTCGAGGTCGCGCGGGACCTGGGACTTGCCTTCCTGGGGATGGGGGTCCTGCTGGGGGTTTCAGGCCTCCTCGCCTTCCGCGTCTTCCCGCGCCTCTTCCGGTGGATCGCCCGCTCCCAGGAGGCTCTCCTGGTCTGGAGCCTGGCCTGGTGTTTCATCCTGGTTCTCGGATCCGAATGGCTCGAACTCTCTGTGGAACTGGGGGCGTTCATCGCCGGTGTGGCCCTGGCGCAGTTGCCGTACAGTCACGACCTCATGCGCCGCGTCGACCCCCTCATGAATTTCTTCGTAGCGGTCTTTTTCGTCACGCTGGGAATCCAGATGCAGCTTGGCGCCGCGCTGCAGGTGTGGCCGCTGGTCCTGGTCCTGGTGATCTTCACGCTACTGGCCAAACCTCCGCTTATCGCCTGGCTCACCCGACTGATGGGAGAGCCGCCCCGGATCGCCCTCCGATCCGGCCTGACGCTGGGCCAGACCTCCGAGTTCTCATTCATTCTTGCCGCACTCGCGCTTAGCAATGGCCTGATCGATGAAAGCATGCTCTCCATCGTGGGAGCAATCGGACTCCTGACCATGGGGTTGTCTTCCGTTTCGGTCCTACGGGGCGACCAGTTGGTGGACTGGTTCGACCGACGGGGATGGGTCCGATTCCTGACGGGAGCCTGTCCGGAGGGAACCGACCTCAATCCGGATCAGGCCGACGAGAGCTTGAATGACCACATCATCGTGGTGGGCATGAATGCTCTGGGGCGGAAGATGGTGAAGTACCTGAGCGAGCGGGGGGAGCGGGTGCTCGCCCTTGACACCGATCCCGAGAAGCTCGAGGACCTCCCCTGCCCCACGCTCATCGGAAACGCCGAGTACCTCTCTGTCCTGGAGGAGGCCAAGATCCGGCGGGCCCGCCTCCTGATCTCCGCACTGCACATTGAAGACGTGAATCGGCTTCTCGCCTTTCGGGCATATCGTCAGGGTATCCCGTCGATCATCCACGTCTATGATCACAGCGTCGAAGAGGCGCTCAACGCCCTTGATGTGGCACTCCTTCTGGATTCCCGGGAGGCCGGCGTGGACTTGATGACGGTTGAACTGAGTCGGGAGGGGATCTTCGGCTCATGACTGGACTGACCTTCATCCTGGTGGCCGCGGCAATCGGTTTCGCCCTGGCCCGGTTCACGGGACTGCCCTCCATCCCGCTACTCCTCCTGGTGGGGGTTGGCGCATCCTGGCTTCTTCCCATCGATTCGGATGTCCTCCAGGACATGCTCACCCTGGGTCTCACCGTTCTGGTCTTTGTCGCGGGCTTGGAGTTGAACCCGGATCGTCTCAAGGAACGGGGCCGGGCGGCGGTCACTGTGGGGGTGCTCCAATTCTTCATCCTGGGCGGCCTGGGTCTGGGGGCGGCCCTCATCCTGGGCTACAAACTGGAGACTGCGGCCTTCCTCGCCCTGGCGCTCACCGCATCGTCCACGCTTGTCGTCGTTCGGGTCCTGCAGGAACGCCAACTCCTGTTCGAACCCATTGGTCGGCTGGCAACCGGAATCCTGCTCATGCAGGACCTCCTGGTGATTCTGTTCATCCCCGTCGTGATCTTTCTTCCCGACGGCTGGCGTGCCGTCGGCCTGGGCATCGTCGGGACCTTTGTTCTCATGGCTCTCGCTGCTGCCGTCCAACGATGGGTCGCCCCCCGAGTCCCGCTCAGGATTCAACTGGACGATGAGACCCTCCTGCTCCTCACCGTTTCGGTCCTCTTCGGTTTCATGGGCCTTGCTCACCTGCTCGGCCTCCCTCTCGTCTCGGGCGCCTTCCTGGCCGGTGTCGCCCTCTCGGGCTTCCCCATGGCATCGCTGGCTCGCGGCCAGGTGAACTCCCTTGGAGAGTTCTTCCGAGCCTTGTTCTTCACGGCGTTGGGTGCCGTGCTGGTCCTGCCAGGCCTGGGAGCGCTCTTGCAGGCTCTGGTCTTCGTCCTCCTTCTTGTGGTCCTCACCCCTCCCCTCGTCGCTTTTCTGGCGGAGCGTGCAGGGTTCTCGGCGCGTGGGGCCCTGACAGTGGGACTCCTGATCGCCCAGGCCAGTGAGTTCTCCCTCGTGGTGGCTCTCCAGGGCATGGCCGGGGGGCAGATCAGCGACGAAGTCTTCACCATCATCGCCATGGTGACGGTCGCCACCATGGTCGTTACACCGCTTATTTCCAGGGAGCGGGTCGTCTGGTCCCTCCTGGCGATCCATCCATTCCGGTCCAGGCTCGAGGTCAAGGAACGCCCCAGCGACCACATTCTCCTGATCGGCTGTGGCCGGCACGGTCAGGCGCTACTGGAGCACCTGGTCATCACACGCTTCGAGGTGATCGTCCTGGATGATGACCCGGCCCTGGTGAGGCGCCTGCAGGATGCCGGCGTACCGGCCATCCTGGGAGATGGTGCGGATCCCAAGGTACTCCGGCGAGTGGGCGCCGACCGGGCCCGCATCGTCATCTCGACCATCAGGCGCCGGGAAGACAACGGACCCCTCCTCCTCATGGCGGAAGGGGTTCATGTCCTTGTCCGCGCATTCAGCGATGAGGATGCGGAATGGATCCGGCGGCGTGGTGGGGACCCGGTGCTCTACAGCGATGCCGCCCTCCGGTCGTTCCAGGAATGGTATGAATCGGAGTCGGGTTTTCAGCCGAAGGAGCCTGCCGCCTGACCCGGTTTCACGCTCCGAGAGACCCGGGGCCGGAACACCCATATGGCTCTCCTGTAGGGAATTCCACATCGAAGGCCGTCAGCGGACGGTCTCTGCCTGGACTTCTCCAACCGAAGAGTTGTCCAGGTCCGAACCCATCAGGAGAAGCTCATGATCGCAGGAATCGCCCCTTCGTCCTTGTCTCGAACCCTGGGCGCCGCCGCATTCGGTCTCGTTCTGGCCGCAGCCGCTCCCCTTTCGGCCCAGCAGCTTCCCGGTCAGGACATGCCCCCGGAGATGCAGGCCATGGTCCAGGAATACCAGGAGACCGAGGCCCGGCTCCAGGAGATCCGCCAGGAGGCCATCGACCGCAATGAGGACCTTCAGAGCTCCTATGTGGCGGTGGGAGACATGATCGAGGACGCCATGCGGGAGGTGGAGCCGGAGCTGGATCAGGTCATCGAGCGGCTTCAGAGCATGCAGGTGGAGGCCCAGCAGGCGCAGCAGAGCCAGGACATGGAGCGGCTCCAGGCGCTCATGGGCGAGGCCGAGGGACTCCAGAACCGGTGGCAGACCGCTCAGGCCGAGGCGCTGGAGCGAGATGACGTCCGGCAGGCAGTGGAGGACTTCGAAGAGGACCTCATGGAGGGTATGCTGGAGATCGATCCCGATGCCGATGACATGCAGGAGCGGCTCCAGGAGCTGGCGGAGCGGCTCAACGCCATGATGCCGACGAGGTAGGCGCGGGAAAGCGGGCCGGGGCGTCCGAGGGCGCCCCGGCCCTCGGTATCCGGAAAGCGGTGGCCGGCCGGCCAGGCTGGGAAAGCGAAATCGGCCAGGCGGTGTCAGAGAAGTGGCGACAGGAGTCGGGTCGTATCGTCCCGAAGACGGTGCAGGAAGGGCCGGGCCCTCATCTCCTCTGCGGAGATCTCCCTCCCCTCGGCCCGCCGTTCATCCACGAAGGTATCCAGCGCCTCCACGAAATCCGGATCGTAGGACTCCACATTGAACTCGAAGTTGAGTTCGAGACTTCGGGGGTCCCAGTTGGCGGAGCCCACCAATCCCCAGCCCCCGTCCACGGTCATGACCTTGGAGTGGTCGAAGGGCGGCCCGGTGAGGAAGATGCGGACATCCTGCTCCAGCACCGACGCCCAGTAGGCCTGAGACGCCCACTGGACCAGGGCCAGGTTCCCCTTCTCCGGCAGGTAGACCTCCACCTCCACCCCTCGCATGGCCGCTACCCCCAGGGCATCCTGGATGCTCGGGTCCGGAATGAAGTACGGCGTCACCACCCGGACGGTTCGCTCTGCGGTGGCGAGTGCGCCCAGCAGGATGGTCTGGAGCTTCCCATAGTTGATGTCCGGCCCGTCGAAGATCCCCCGGGCCACCACGTCACCCCTCTCCAGCACCACCGGAAACCACCCCTCGCCCCGAAGTCGCTCCCCGGTGGCGGTGTACCAGTCCTCGGCGAAGACCTCCTGGAATTCGGCCACCACGGGACCCTCCATCCGCACGTGGAGATCGCGGATGGCGCGGGAAGGCGCCTCGGCCACCACATGACCATGGCGAATATTCATCCCTCCGGTGAAGCCGATCCGTCCGTCCACCACCAGGATCTTCCGGTGATTCCTGAGATTGAAGTACGGCATCCTCCAGGTGAGAAGCTCCGGGTGGAAACGTGCCACGGGGATCCCGACCCGCCGGAGTTCTCCCACCATGGATGGCCTGGAGTACCGGGCCCCTACGGCATCGATGAGGACCCGGACCTCCACCCCTCGATCCACGGCGCGGGCCAGGGCATCGCGGAAGCGAAGGCCCGACGGATCATGGTCGAAGATGTACGTGCAGAGGGAGACGGTCTCCTGAGCCCCGTCGATGGCCTCCAGCATGGCTGGAAACGCCTCATCACCATTGACCAGGATCCGCGCCTCGTTGCCGGCGAGGAGGGGTCGGCCGGACACCCGCCCCGCCAGGCGGGCTATGGAGGCCAGGTGGATGTTCCTGGGCGCCAGGATCCCTTCCAGCGCAGCGGCGGGAAGGGGCGTGACCTGATCCATGAGATCTGGAGAGGCCTCGTCGCCCCGAATGGCCTGGGCCCGACGTTGGACCCGGTTGATGCCCAGGAGGAGGTACAGGAGAACGCCCAGGGCCGGAGCCAGCCAGACCAGCCCGACCCAGGCGATGGCCGAAGAGGAGTTCCGCTTGGTCAGGACGACATGGATGGAGGTAGCCGCCGGCACCACAATGGCCAGGGCTCCCAGCATCACTGTCCAGACGTCCAGCATCACGCCTCGCTGTCGTGGGTCATGGATACTCCTTCGCGGCGGCCCCAGCCCCTCGCGCTGCCGGCCCCCCGGCGCTGCAAGATCGCCCGACCCTCCCGCCCGGTGCCACCCCCCAAACCGGCCGAGCCCCCCCTTCGGAGTCATCTATCGGTCTGGACGCCGCCGCGCGTCTTGGCGAAGGTGAGTGCGAATCCATACCCACACCCCGTCTCCACCTGGACCTCCATGCACACCATGTCCGACTCCTCCCACTTCCGGCATCCGGACCCCACACGGCAGCCCGGCCCCGTCAGCCCCGCAGGCCCCGGCCCCACCCCCCGACCGGAATCACCTGGCCTCGGCACGGCCAGGGCTCTCGTCGTGGCGGGAATCCTTCTCCTGGCGACCCTCATGGCCACTCCCCAGGCCGGCCAGGCCCAGGTGATCCTGAATACGGAGCGCTTCCAGATGGCGGAAGTGGAAGGATTCCACCTGAATGCCGACCTCTCGGGCTCCGTGCAGCGGGGGAACCGGAAGCTCCTCAATGTCTCCAGTTCCGGGATCGTGGGCTACAGCCACGCCCGTCATTGGCCGCGCGTCATCTTCGGCGGCCGCTTCCTCCGCGACGACACCCGTTCCATCCTGGACCAGCAGTACATCCAGGTGCGCTACTCCTATCTTCTCGCGCCCCGGGCCCAGACCTTCCACTTCGTCCAGGCCCAGAAGAACGAGACCCTCCTCCTCCGAAGCCGCTGGCTGGTAGGAACCGGTCTCCGGTGGACCTTCGCCGAGACCGATCAACTCCTGGTTGCGGCGGGGACCGGTGTGATGGGGGAATGGGAGCGTCTGGATCCGGAGAGGGTGGGGCCGGAGGATGCCGTGGACCTCGACGCTGTGCGGATGGCAAACCTCGGTGTGGTCCAGTGGACCTTCGCCAGCGGCGCACGACTGGTGAACATCACCTACGTACAGCCGGACCTGAGCCGGTTCTCGGATCTCCGCCTCCTGAACGACCTGGGGCTTTCGGCGCCGGTGACCGACTGGGCCCGCCTCACCGGGTCACTGGAGTGGCGACGGGACACCCGCCCCCCCTCCCCCCTGGAACGGGACGACCTCTCCATCCGCCTGGGACTGTCCCTGAACATCAGTTAGCTCTCCGTCCTGGCCCCCGTCGGGTCGCCCACCCCCTCGACCCACCCACGATCAACCTACCCGGAGTTCCCGGAGCGCCTGCCCGGCCGCGCCCCGGATCGCCTGCACCATCCCGGTGACGTGGTCCGGGCCGTCCGGAGATCCGCCGGCCAGGAAGGGGTCCATGACGGTGCTCCGGAGAATCACCAGCCCTTCCTTCCCCCCGGCCTTCCAATCCGCCATGGAGCCGAGCCCCAGATCGGCCAGGATGGGCTCCATGGCGCCGTCGTACATGGGCGTCTGGAAGCGGGTGCGCGTCAGGATGTACTGGGGCTGGGCCCCGGGTTCGCTGAGGCTCATGCGGGCGTAGATCCCCTCGTTCAGCGCGTTCACCTCGTCCAGTGTCCGGAAGCCGGGATGGGTCAGCAGGAAGCAGACGATGTTCAGATCGGGTTCCGGCAGGCGGATGAGGCGGAAGGGCTTCAGATCCGCCTCTCCCAGGGCCCGGTAGAGGTGGCGGGCTCCGGCCACCGTCCGTTCGATGAGGTGTCCGTAGCCGCGTTCATCCAGCGGAAGGACCTTGTGGGAGAGCCATACCGAGGCGGCGGCGGCGCCGGGCTTGGAACCCTCGAAGACGTATCGCCCCAGGAACAGGTCCTCGGCCGACCCGAGCCCCTGGGTGGGAAGAAGGTAGGGCGGGTCCACCGACACCAGTTCCCGGGCCCGTCGATCCCGGAAGACGATGGCCCCGGCCGGATACGGGATGTATCCGAGTTTGTGGGGATCGATGGTGACGGAGTCGGCCTCTGACAGGGCCTCCATGGACCGGACCCACTCCGGGGACGGCCAGGGCATCCCTTCTTCCACCTCCGGCGGAAGCGCCACCGAAGCCCGGATCTCGTCGGCGGTGCGGCGGCCACCGTCCCGGTTCCAGGTGACTGATGCGGCATAGCCGCCGTAGCAGGCATCGGAATGGACGTGGAAGCTCACGCCCAGTTCCCACCGCGCCCGCTCCCGGACCGCCAGGACCTCGTCCAGCCGGTCCACGGCGCTCTCCTCGGTGGTGCCGCACACCGAGATGCAGGCCAGAATGGGAACTCGACGCTCGGTCAGCTCCACCACCGTCCGCCAGAGGGCTTCCGGATCCATACGGAACCGGGAATCCACCGGCACGAAGATGAGCTGATTCGAGCCGATCCCCAGGGCTCGCACGATCTTCTCCCAGGAGTAGTGGGCCGAGGCGGCCACCAACACCACCGAGGGGGGGAGCGGATCGCCGAAACGCTCCTCCAGCCTCCGGGCATAGCTCTGGTAGCCCAGCGCCTGCAGGGAGTGGGCATCCAGCGCCTTCTGGACCTGATCCCGAGGGGCCGCGCGCCAGAGCTGCTCCCAGAGATCCAGCGCGGCGTCGGGGTGCACGTTGAGGAGCTCCCAGAGATCCAGCTTCCCGATGGGCGACCGGCTCCCGTCGGCGCGCTCCACGTCGAGGGCCACCCCCAGGTCCTCCGCCACACCCCGGGCGGCCACCGGGAGGTAGATGACGTTCCGGGCGAACCAGAGGGCTTCGAAGTTCGCCACGGTGCCTCCGGAGGTGAGATGCCCCCAGGAGCGCTCCGGCGTATAGCCCATCATGTCGGCCAGTTGAGCACCCACCTCCACCTCGAGCCGTGTCGTGACCGGGGAGGCTTCGATGGCCACGTTGTTGGGGTTGTAGAGCATGGCCGCGAAGTAACCCACCTGGGCTGCGATGGTCTGCTCGAAGACCATGTGCCCCTTGTAGCGCCCCGAAAAGAAGGGAACCCCGCGCTTGAGCTCGGCCAGGAGACCCAGGAGCTCCTGGGTGAGCGTGGCCACGGCGCGGTCATACCCTTCCCTGCGCTTGTCCAGCTCCCGGATGGTGAATCCGTCTTCCGGGTGGTGGTTCCTGCGCCAGAAGATGTGGTCGCGGAGCGCCTCGGTGAGAAGCCGCTCCAGGAGTTCGGCGTTCTCGCCCCGGGGACCGAGGAACCAGGCATTGAGGGCGTCGGACGGCGGGTGGGAGGTCATGGCGTGATGAGGGGACGAAGATGTACGGGGGAGGAAGGCGGTGACGCCGGAGACCGAGGATGAGGGCCAAGCGGAACACCGGCCATGTCTCCGACATATGAAATATACGCGATTCGGGTCGGACCATCGTGGTTTCGTGGGTGTCGCCGGTCAGCCTGCCGGAACGAGCTCTCGTTGGTTCCGTCCTCGGTCCCGCCCTTCCCCATCGCCGTGCGAGGTCCCCATGTCGTTCTCCCTCTCCATGGCTCCGGCTCTTCTCGCCGCCGGGCTCATCTGGGGTGGTGTCGCCAACCCTGCGGCCGCCGAGGGCATTGCCGGCCCCGGAACGGACGGCGACCCGGATCCGATGGGACAGATCCGTGCCGAAAGCCCGGACTTCAGCTTCAACCGTCCCTTGATCTCCGTCTCGCTGCGCGGGGGTGCCTTTCTCCCTCGAGCCCAGGGACAGTTCTACGACTTCATCTTCCGGGAGTTGACCGTGGACTCCGGGGATCTACGCAGCTTCAGCGGCGGAGCCGAGTTGGGCTTCTGGGTCGGTGGTCACCTGGAACTCTTCGCCTCGCTGGACGTGACCGGACTGACCCGGGACGTCGAATGGCGGGACTGGGAAGAGGAGGTCAACGGGGCTCTCCTTCCCATCACCCAGACACTTCGTCTGCGACACGGTCCGGTCGTGTCGGTGGGTGCCAAGGCGTATCCCCTGGGTCGGGGTGAGCGTCTGAGCCAGTTCATCTGGGTCCATTCACGGGTGGCCCCCTTTGTGTCAGGTGGGGTGGGCGTCATGGGGTACGAGGTGGAGCAGTGGGGAGACTGGGTGGTGACGGCGCCGGGCGACCCGGACTTCGGAGACATCTTCACCGACGAGTTCAGCCACAGTGACCAGACCGTGCTCACCTTTCTGGGCACCGGGACCGACATCACGCTGACCCCCCGTTTGGGTCTGACGCTGGAAGGGCGGTATATTTGGGGTGAGGATCGGATGGGAGGCGACTTCCGGGCCTTCGATCGCCCCCTTGATCTTTCGGGTCTTCGCCTTTCGGCGGGCCTGTCCTATCGGTACTGAGGAGTCTGGCATGAAGACGTTCATCCCCCTTCTGGCTGGAGCCCTGGCGGTCCCCGTCCTGGCTCTCTCCGTTCCTGGATCCGCGCAGGCGCTGAACATGGAGGAC
>PWZC01000188.1 GCA_003567615.1 Gemmatimonadota bacterium
AGTCGGGGCGCCGGGATTCGAACCCGGGACCTCCTGCTCCCAAAGCAGGCGCGCTACCGAGCTGCGCCACGCCCCGATGAACGGGTAAACTAACTCCAATTGACCCGGGACGAGTAGTCCCTAATCCTGCTCATCCCAGGGACACAAACGCCGGAGGTATTCGAAGGGGTAGATGCCTGTAGAGTGCTGGTCACTCCAGTGGAACCGAATCGCGTATCGACCCACGTAGGTGATCTCAATCGGGTGGATGGAAGGCGCCACGTCCTCGGGCCTGAGAATCCGCTTTCCCGTCATTTCATCCACGCAGCCCGCGCATGGGCACGCCACCCGCAGGAACCGGGGATGGAACTCGGATCGATGCCCATCCCCCCATACGACCCGCAGCCTCCGGCCATCCTCGGTAGGCCCGATGTGCTCGGGCCGGGTCCGATCCGGATTCATCGATCCCTCTCGTCGCTGAGGGAGGCGCCACTTCCGGCAGCGGCGCGCAAGAAGTCGGAAAGCCGTCGAAACGCAACCCCGCGGTGGCCAACCCGGGCCTTCTCCTCCCCGGACACCTGGGCGAACGTGGCACCAAGAGGCGGATGCAGGAAGACCGGGTCATACCCGAACCCGCCATTCCCCTGACGGACCTCGAGGATGAAGCCATCCACAGTTCCCCGAAATGTCCAGGACTCACCCCTGGGACTCACTAGCGCCACTTCCGTCACGAACCGAGCCGTGCGTCGTTGGTGGGGGATGCCCCTGAGTGACTCCAACAGATGATCGACATTGAGGCGATCCTGGGTTTCGCGGTCAACGTGCCCGGTGATTGGCGCGAATCTGCGAGACCGGACTCCGGGTCTGCCTCCCAGGGCATCGACCTCCAAGCCCGAATCATCGGCGATGGTCAGGAGTCCCGATCGCTCCTGAAAGTAACGCGCCTTGGCCAAAGCATTCTCCGAGAAGCTTTCCGCGTCCTCCAGGCCGTCCTCTTCAGGGGATTCGGGGATGCCCATCTCAAGCAGGTCCACAACCTCCATGCCGGGCACGGCGGCAAGGATCGCCCGGATCTCTCGTAGCTTGTGTGGACTTCTGGTGGCAACGAGAAGCGGTCCGGTGACAGAATTGATCTCCGTCAACGTGCCTCCATGAATTCCCGTTGGACCTGAACCAGCGACTCGATACCCCCCAGTGCCAGATCCAACATCTCCCGGAATGCCGCTCTCTGCACGGGGAGTCCCTCGGCCGTCCCCTGCACCTCGACGATCCGACCGTCGCCTGTGGCCACCACGTTCATGTCCATCTCGGCTCGCGAGTCCTCGGAGTAATCCAGATCGAGGAGCGGCCGGTGGTCGATCATCCCCACACTCACCGCAGCCAGTGGTTCGCGGATCGGCGAGTCTGCCAGAACTCCTCGCCGGGTCAGGCCACGCGCTGCCAGAGCCAGGGCGATCCATCCGCCGGTAACGGCCGCCGTCCGTGTTCCCCCGTCGGCCTGCAGTACATCGGCGTCGATCAGGACCGTTCGGGATCCCAGGCGTTCGAGGTCCGTGCTGGCCCGCAGGGCCCGCCCGATCAGGCGCTGGATCTCCTGGGTGCGTCCACCCGTTCCGCCCCGCTCCCGGCTGCGCCGGGTGTGTGTGGACCGCGGCAGCATCCCGTACTCGGCCGTGATCCACCCATACCCCGATGCTTCACGCCATGCCGGCACTCCTTCCTCCACGGAGGCGGTGCACAGAACCCGAGTGGAGCCGAAGGAGATGAGACAGGATCCTTCGGCATAGGGAGAGGAATCCGCCTCCACCACCACGGGCCGAAGATCCGCGGGGTGCCGGCCATCGGCGCGTCGAAGCTCATCGCCTGGCTCCTTGGACCGATCCAATCCCACAGCGGTCACGAGGCCCCACCATCAGGCACACCGGCTCGAACCGTCTCGTTCACATCCGCCAGAATCGAGTCGGCGCCCATCTCGAGGAGACGGTCCGCGACCTGGACTCCCAAGGTCTCGGGATCATCCTGTGCTCCGGTAGCATCTGCCCGAACAGCTCGTCCCCCATCCGGTGCAGCCACCACACCCCTCAGGCGCATCCCTCCGCCGTAGGGTAATCCATGCGCGCCCACCGGAAGCTGGCACCCCGCTTCCAATCGGTGCATCAGGGAACGCTCGGCGGTCACCGCCGCCCGGGACGGCAGGTGATCCAGCGGGCGGACATGCTTCAGGGCCTCCGCATCCCCCTCCCGAACCACCACCGCCAGCGCACCCTGTCCGGGGGCCGGGAGCCATGAAGCCGGCTCAAGGTGCTCGTGGATCCGGTGGGTCCAGCCCAGTCGCCGGACTCCCGCGGCGGCAAGGATGATGGCGTGATACTCACCTCGCTCCACCATGGACATCCTCGTGTCCAGATTCCCCCGGATCCCGGCAACTTCCAGGTCGGGTCGGAAGGCAAGGGCGAGGGCCCGCCGTCGCAGGGACCCGGTGCCCAGACGCCCGCCTGGAGGCAGGTCCGCCAACGTCGTGGGATTCCCCTCGGGACCGATCAGTACATCCCGAACATCCTCCCGCTCCGGCACGGCGCCCAGAACGACCCCCTCGGCCAGCACCGTAGGTAGATCCTTCAGGGAATGGACCGCAAGGTCCACTTCTCCGTCCAGCAGAGCCCGATCCAGTTCCCGGGTAAAGAGACCCTGACCACCGATGCTTGCCAGGGGCTGGTCCTGGATCTGATCTCCCATGGTGCGGACGATGACGAGTTCGACCTTCCGACCCGTGGCCTCTTCGATCCGCCGCGCCACCCATCCACTCTGGGTGGTGGCGAGCAGCGAGCCGCGGGTACCGAGCCGAAGGGGGCGCACGGCGCTCACCAGTTCGACTGAACGCCATCGATGACGTTCTGCAGAAGTCTCTGGATGGCCAACCGGCGGCCGTCTTCCTCCAATTCACTGGATTCCAGGTATTCTCCCCGAACGGAGAGGCTGGAATTGTCCCAGAGGATCATGTTGTTCACCCGGTCAATGATTTCAATTTCTACGGTCATGGATACCTGCCGCTCCAACACCTCGGCCCCCCTGCCATCCGGGGCCTGCCGATAGGACGGTGCATCCACCGAATAATTGCGGATGCGCCCTCGCACAATGGCCTCGGCGAACTCTTCGCTCCCGGTCCGAACCCCGAATTGCTGCGGCAACCCCTGGAGAAGGACGTCGTGGATCTCCTGGGTCAGTTCGAAGCGGCTCGTCTCGTTGTCAAACGGCACGATGGCCAGGCTCCGGACATGGGAAGGGAGACCGGCACCCGCCTGGAAGGTGTAGTTGCCCCCTCCCAGCAGGAGCACGCTCACCAGCACCAGTCCGAGGCTAACGCCGAGGCTCCCAGATGTCCGACGGGTACGATTCCACATGCTCAACAGTCTCCAGCCTCATACGAAGTTCCCGGGTTCTCACATGATCCCGGTAGGTGGCCTGACGGGGAAAGCGCTCACCCTCGACCATTTCCAACCTCAGGTCCTCCAGAGCCCGCCCGTTGGACCGACGCACCATCTCCTGGACACGGTTCCGGTTGAGCAGGACAAGGAGTTCGGAATCCGCTCCCGGCCGATACCGCAGCTCGGCCAAGCCGTCCCTCTGCCACCGCCCCCCGGCCAGGCCCATCCCCCGGTCCGGCCGGAAGACACCCAGGGACCCCCAGAACATAGTGGGTTGCGGAAGCAGTTCCGGAAGCCCCTCCGGGATTCGGAGTTCCCCATCGACCAGTGCCGCTGCCGTAATTCGCTCTCCTCCTCGCGAGAAGAGGTCCAGTCGGGCGCGATAGGGGGGCTCCACGCGCGCCACCCCTCGGCCCTGGACGCGCATACCCGGTTCGACCACCGACCATTCGAACACGATCCGGTAGGGAGAGTCCAGTGCCGATGAGCGCTCCGCCTGCATGGCCAGCTGCCCGGCGTCGAGTGGACGCGCTTCCTCCACCGGGCCGGACGGTGCGCAGCCACCAAGGGTGAGAAGCGTCAACGCCAGGAGCAGGCCGAAAAGCGGAAGGGCGCCGACCGCAACCCGGGTCGGCTCCGAAGCCGGTCCTGCATCAGCAGCGTTTCGACCTATGCCGGTCACGTTCGACGATCCTGGATTGGGAGATGGAGCAAGCGAGGATGAGCAGCGCGAACGGGCAGAGCGCACACGGGCAGACAGGAAGATTCCAAGGGTCCGGGCAATTCCAGTTGAGGTCGGCTGAGCTGGTCGATGGATCATGGGGTTCAACACCTCAAGCCCGGGTCGGGGTCCGGGTCCGAAACGGAGCCCGCAGAAGATAACACGGCCGTATACACGAACGCTAAGCGCCCATACTTTCTACCCATGAGCCAGACCACCAGCTTCGTTACCAGCGATGTCCATCTGGGCGCAGTCCCTTCCAGCACCGTTCGAGCCTTTCACCAGTGGCTCCGTTGGGTAGCGGAGCGGGCGGAACTGGTCGTCATCAATGGAGACCTCTTCGACTTCTGGTTCGAGTACCGGAGCGTCGTCCCCCGCGGGTACGCCCGGACGCTCGGGCTTCTTGGAGAACTGGTGGACCATGGGGTGACCGTACATCTGGTTGGAGGGAACCATGACTGGTGGGGCGGTTCCATGCTGACGGATGAGATCGGGGTGCACTTCCACCGCGACCCGGTGGTCCTGGACGTCTCGGGGCGCCGCTGCCTCTTTGCCCATGGAGACGGCCTGGGACGAGGAGACCTGGGATACAGGGCGCTTCGATGGACCCTCCGGTCACGACCGACTCTGTGGCTGTTTCGCTGGATCCACCCTGATGTGGGTGCTGCCGTTGCCCGGAAGGTATCCCGGACCGAACTCCGCCAGGAAGCGGACGGTCATACCCGGAAAGGTGTGGGGGATCCCCTGGACGGCGGTCAACCGGGAGACCCTGCCGGTCGAAGCGGTGAACTCAGTCGATGGGCCAGGAATCAACTCCTGGATGATCCCTCACTGGATGACGTCTTTCTCGGGCATACCCATCTTCCCAAACGGGAGGAGGTGGCACCGGGCCGCTTCTATGTCAATTCCGGTGACTGGCTGATCCACAACTCGTTTGTTTCCATCAAGGGCCCCGACGCCCCCCCCGAACTGCTCCAGTGGAAAGGGGATGCACCACCGATCCCCTTCACCTCCAGGGGAGCCTGACTCGCCGCGGATCCATGCTCACGCTGAGTTCCCAGCCTCCCGTCATCCCGGGAGAGATGTCCATGGACAGGGGCTCTGGATGATCCATCAGGTGCCCTGCCACGAAGGCGTCCACCGCTTGGAGGAGGATGATGACGAGGGTGGCGGCGATCCAGTCCTCCACCTCTTCCGAGCGCCGCTCCACCATGTCCTCCCAATCCCCCACCCGTGGGTCCTGGTTGGTCAGGACCCGCAGAGAGTCAGGCTGCACGATCCCTGAGGCCCGGAGCTGCCCGCGCACGGCCCGAATCTCCTGATCCCTCATCCGCCTCGCTTCGCGGTGTCCGGACAACGACTTGGAAAGCATCCAGACCGCGCCGGACTGCGCAGCCACATAGAAGGCACCACGGAAATGGGCGCCGGTAGCGGCGTGTCCCCAACCCGGTAGGATGAGCGATCGCACGAAGGCGCCACCCGGGGTGATACCGGGCTCCTCGCCCAGTTGCGGCCGCGGTTCCCGGAGAGGAGGAGGCTGAACCGTATCGGCGACGGCTACCGGGAGTTCGACCGGCTGAAGCGACTCCCCACGGAGTGCCGTGTGCTCCACCGAGGAGGTGACGGCCGGATCCGCGTCCAGGATGGGCCATCCAAGGGCCGATGCACCAACGGTCAAGATGACGAAAAGGGCAGCCGGTGCCATCAGACCGCCTCCAGGATCGGGAGAACACCGGGGATGATCTCGACTTCCAACCAGGGAACTGCTTCGGGCATGAGTTCTCCATCCAGTTCGAAACGAAGGGGCACGTCGTCGGCGGCAGCGACCCGCACTCGATGGACTTGATGCATGTGAACGCCCCGAATCCGCCGATGTGTACCCCGTAGAACCTTCGGAAGGTGCCGGACCACTCCGCCCACTCCGAGGCCATCGGTAATGAACAGGTCCAGGGCTCCATCGTCCGGGCGAGCCTGCGGCGACAGCCGGATCCCTCCGGCCACCGAGGGGCCCACCGTCACGGCGGCGAGCAGGCTCTCGACCCTCCGCTCGATCAATGCCCCTTCGGCGGTCTCGGCGGTGAGATCCAGCGACAGTGGCTGAAATCGCACCACCGAGACGGCGAGAGCAGCGAGGTACTGGAGAAGCCCCGGGAGACGGCGGAAGGTGTGCCTCCTCTCGAGGACGGCCACATCCAGGCCCACGCCGAAGAGGTTCACGAAAACGTCTTCCCCCCCGGGCCAGCGCACGCGACCCACGTCAAACCGGCGAACCCGACCATGGAGAAGATCGCGGATGGCACTCTCCATGGACCCGTCGGATGCCACCATGCGGTGGAAGTCATTGCCGGTTCCTACCGGCAGCACCGCCAACCCGCCGGCCCTCTCCCCATCCCCATCCCGGAGAAGTCCCGAGACCCCCTCATGGAGCGTCCCGTCTCCCCCCACCACCAGAAGTCCACGGGCCCCATCGGCCCGCCCCTGCGCCATGAGCTCCCCGGCATGACCAGGCCGCTCCGTCAGATCCATCCGGTAGGGCACCGAGTGACGGTCGAGGGCCTCACGAAGCTGCGGCAGTAGCCGCTTGACGCGTCCACCCGCCGCATTCGGATTGGCGATGACGTGGTAGGCGTGGGTCATGGCGGTCCTGAGCTGCCCCCAAGCTACAGGAGCCCTGGTCGGATCGAATCCACCGGCGTCCGGCGGAAGCGGCGTCGGAAGATGGCTCCCGGTGAACCGGCGGGCAATCCTGCCCCTCCTCCTAGTCCTCCAGCGTCACGAAGCGTGCGGCTCGTCCGTTGTATTCCTGCACGGCGACACCAAAGATGAAGCTGCGCTCAGGCGTCGGATCCGTGGGAGAAAAGGCGTCGGGGTGTTCCTCACGCAGGGCTTTCCGGGCTTGCCCCAGAAGCTCCCGGTGCTGGGCCGACTCCCCTTCGTCCAGAATCTGGAAGGGCCCATGGACCACCACGCTGGACCAATTCAGTTCATCTTCGATTTCATCCACCTGGAAGGCGACCCATCGGTGATGTCGGACGGTGAGGAGCTTCTCGCTGGGCGATGTCCGCCCGAAGATCCACTCATTGTCGAAGACATAGGAGAGAGGGCGGATGTCGACCCGATCCCGGAAGGAAAAGGCCAGTCGCCCGATGGTATTGCGTGAGAGGAGGGCCCGGCATGCGCCGGCGTTGAGGTCTCGGACGCGAAGCTGCCTGGGAGTCATGGGTCTCGGGGGTTCAGGGAGGGGGAAGGAACGTCACGCGTCGATGGGAGTCTCGGGCATCAACCCCTCTTCCCGGTAACGTTTCAGCTTTCTGTAGAGGGTGCGGCGGTTGATCCCCAGGATCTCGGCGGCTCGGGCCTGGTGCCATCCCTGGTCGTCCAGGACGTCCAGGATGTACTCCCGCTCCAGTCGATCGAGATCCCACGACTCAGCCCTGGCCCGGCTGACAAGCCGACGTCCGGATGCATCTCCGGAGACGGACTGGCCCGTGGTGGGCTCGAAGGGCAGAGAGCGGGCTCCGGCGTGGAGGATGAGGGACCGCTCGATGACGTTTTCCAGCTCCCGCACATTTCCTGGCCAGTCGTACGCCATCATGCGACTGAGGGTCTCCGGGAGAAGAGGAGGCGCCTCGATCCCATTCTCCTCGGCAAATCGAAGGCGGAAGGCATTGGCCAGGAGAGGGATGTCCTCCCGGCGCTCCCTCAAGGGGGGAACCCGGATGGGGAAGACGTTCATGCGGTAGTAGAGGTCCTCGCGGAACCCCCCACTCTGCACCAGACGCTCCAGCTCCTCGTTGGTGGCAGCCACCAGGCGGAAGTCCACGGCGATGGGCTCCGTCCCGCCCACCGGGGTCACCACTCGCTCCTGAAGCACGCGCAGGAGCTTGACCTGAGTGGACTGGTTGATGGTGGAGACCTCATCCAAGAAGAGCGTGCCCCCTTGCGCCGATTCGAACAATCCGCGCTTCGAGGCGATGGCCCCCGTGAAGGCCCCCTTCCGGTGCCCGAAGAGCTCCGATTCCAGGAGTGTCGGGGAAAGGGCCGAGCAGTTGACTGGAACGAAGGGGCGCCGGGAACGATTGGACACATCGTGGATGGCGCGGGCAACCAGTTCCTTTCCCGTCCCCGTCTCGCCGGTGACAAGGACGTTGGCGCGAGTCGGCGCCACGCGTTCGATGAGATCGTAGACCCGACGCATCTCGGGGGTCTTGCCGATGATGCGCCCCCGGAAGCCTTCGCCGCTCAGGGCCCGCAGGTGCGCCACCTCCCGTCGCAGCTCCGCCTCTTCCAGGGCCCGGCGGAGAACCAGGAGGAGTTCCTCGGTACGGAACGGTTTGTTCACGTAGTCGAACGCCCCGAGCTTCATGGCCTCGACGGCGGTGTCAACCGTCCCATACGCGGTCATGACGACGAACTGGGCATCCGTCTGCGTTGCCGGTGCCGCCGACAAGACGTTCATGCCGTGCATTCCCGGGAGGTTCAGATCGAGGAGAACCACGTCGTAGAGGGTGGTTTCGAGCCGCTTCAGCGCATCCTCTCCGGTTCCCACGGCGTTGACGTTGAATCCCTCTTCCCGGAGTGACGGAACCAGCAGTTCCCGGATGATCTCCTCATCTTCCACGATGAGAATGCGGGGCGGCGCACCCGTTGCCTGGTCCCGTTCCGAAGGTCGGCTCATGGCATTTCCTCCGAGGGGGAGGCCGGAAGGACCAGGACGAAGGTGGCGCCGGGCTCTGGCCTGCCCTCGGGACCCCTGTCCCCCTCCCCTTCCAGGTAGACTTCGCCCCGCTGACCGAGCAGGGCGATTCGGGAGAGGGCCAGACCGATTCCCTCGCGGCCCCATTCCGAGAAGAAGGGCAGGAAGATCCGCTCCTGCTTGTCCCGGGGAACGCCCGGGCCGCTGTCCTGCACTCGAACGAACCGGCGACCATCGTCAAGGGCGCCTGTGGTCAATTGGATCGTGCGCTCTCCCGGCCATCCCTCCAGCGCCAGGCGGGCGTTGGCCATGAGCGCCGTCAGGGCTTCCCGGATCTGGTGTGGATCGCCCAGGATGGTGAGCGCTCCATCCCGATGATCCAGATCCAACGCGATTCCCATGCGATGCATCTCCGGACCCACCGAAGCGGCAATACCGTCCACGAGGTGGTCCAGCCGAACCTGGCGGGGAAGGGTCTGGAGGGGGCGGGCCAACGAGAGGAGCGTCCTGGCGAGGCCGGCCAGGCGGTGGCTCTGCTCCAGGATGACCTGAAGCTCCTCCGGCTCCGCCCCCTCCTCCGGCGAAGCGGCTCGCCGGCGAAGACGATCCACCGCCACTTCGATGGCGGTAAGGGGAGCGCCGATCTCCCGAGCTATGCTTCCCACCACCTCCCCCACGGCCTCCACCGACCAACGGGTGGACCCGTCGGGCAGATCGGCAGAAGGGCGGACCGGTGTTCCGTCGCTCATGGCTCGCTGCCGTGGCGCATCAATCGGACGTATCGCCCGCCATCACCCGAAGCAGGTCGAAGGCGGTGACGATTCCCACGAGCCGGCCATCCTCCACAACCAGAGCTCGATGGATCCGACCGTGCACGAGGAACTCCGCCAGTTCCCAGAT
>PWZC01000114.1 GCA_003567615.1 Gemmatimonadota bacterium
GCCACCTCGTGGGACGAGAGGGTGGTTCCGCACCGGGGACAGTAGGGGACGGACTTGTGACCCCGGTACAGGAGGCCCTTGGCCGACAACTCCTTCAGGATCGCCCACACCGACTCGATGTACGACGTGTGGAAGGTCACATACGGGTTGGAATAGTCCAGCCAGTAACCGATCCGCTCCGAGAGGCGCTCCCACTCCTCCTTGTAGGTGAAGACCGAATCCCGACAGACGCGGTTGAACTCCTCGATCCCCAGGCGTTCGATCTCGGGCTTTCCGGAGATGCCCAGCTTCTTTTCGGCCTCGATCTCCACCGGGAGCCCATGGGTGTCCCAGCCGGCGATCCGGGTGACCCGGCAGCCGGTCATGGCACGATGCCGACAGACCAGATCCTTGATGGTCCGGGAAATGATGTGGTGGAGCCCCGGACGACCATTGGCCGTGGGGGGGCCCTCGTAGAAGACGAAAGGCTTCCCCTCCCGGGTCGCTTCCTGGGTCCGGCCGAACAGGTCTTCGTCGCGCCAGCGTTGAAGGAGCGACGACTCCAGCTCAATGAGGGAATCGGGAACGTCGGGGTAGCGCATGGGCAGGTCTATTGGAGAATCTGTCGGTGAAGGGCTGTGGGGAGAGACGGACTCGAGGCTCGTCACTCGGGGAACTCCCGGGACTCGGCGTCCGCGTCGCCAGGTGGTTCTATCGGTTCCTCCGTTGGCGGCAGCGCTTGGGGAGCGGGGTCGGCCGTCATCTCTCCGGAGACGCCGGGTCCCTCGTCCAGGCCCGCGCCCAGGTCCGGGTCGCGCTGCTCCTCTAGGGTAACGCTGTCCAACTCATCCTCGAGGAACCGCCGGAACTGCCGGAGAAATCGACTGCGCGTCCGACCCAACTCTTCCAGTTCCCCGCGTAGCCGGTCCATGTTCCGTCGCGCCTGCTCCTCCAAACGCTGAATCCGGGCTTCGGCAGCGAGGCGAAGATCTTCCGCCCTCGACTCGGCTTCCCGGAGTACCAGCTCCGCCTCCCTCTGCGACTGCTCCTGGATTTCCCGCCGGAGCTCCTGGGCTGACACGAGCGCCTCCTGAACGGCTCGTTCCCGCCCCTCCTGAGCGTCGGTGCGACGCCGAAGCCGGCCAACCTCCTCGGTGAGGTCCCGGTTCGACTTGACCAGCTCTTCCAGCCGATCCGCAGCGAGTTCCAGGAAGGGGTCCACATCGGCGGGGTCGTAACCACGCATGGCCTTTCGGAAATCACCGCGCTTCTTGCGAACATCCAGCGGCGTCAAGTCGATCATGTCGAGCGCTCTCCCAGAAGTGCTGTCCCCAGACGGATCATGGTGCTCCCCTCTTCCACCGCAATCTCGAAGTCGTTGGACATTCCCATGGAGAGCTCCGTCCCCTCGTATCCCGGACAGTCGGCGCCGGCCTGTTCGTGCAGTTCTCGGAGTCTGCGGAATGTCTTCCGGATCCAATCCTCGTCATCGGTGAATGGTGCCAAGGTCATGAGCCCTCGCACCTCCAGTCCAGGCAGCGCCACCAGCGCCGGCAGAGCCTCTCTCAGCCCATCCGGGGTGAATCCGTACTTGGCATCCTCGCCGGAGGTGTTCACCTGAACGAGCACCGGGATCGGGTCCTCGCCATCCGGCCGGGTGCGGTCGAGCCTCTGGCCTAGCTTGGTAGAATCCAACGAATGCAGGACATCCACACGCCCCCACAACTGGGGTGCCTTGCGGCTCTGTACATGTCCCACCATATGCCAACGGGGCCGATCATCACCCTCAAGCTCCCTCTGCTTCCCTTCCAGTTCCCCGATCCGATTCTCACCCAGATCGGCGATGCCGGCATCCAGGACGGCCCGCAAGGCGTCGACGGGGGGTCCCTTGGTCACCGCGACGATCCGGATGTCTTCCGGACGGCGCCCGGCGCGGGTGGTCGCCCTCTCGAGGCGTCCCCGAACTTCAGTGAGTCGTTCGTTGATGATGTGTTCGTACATGAACAGTAATGTTAGGGGGGAAGCGGGGAAGGGGAAACTGCAGAGATCTCTACGCATCGAGCCCCGTGGGTCGCTGGAGGCGACCCACGGGGCTCGGAACGTTCAGGCGGGAGAGTCAGACAGGACCCTCCAGCTCTCCTGGATTACTCAGCGCGTCTGGAAGGTGATGGGGATCTGGATCCAGACCGGAACCCGCTGGTCACGGTTCAGCGCCGGAGAGAATTCGAAGGCCTGTGCCACGCGCTCGGCCGCCTGGTCCAGGGCCGTATGCCCGGAGCTCTCGGCCACCAGGGTGTTCTGAACCACACCCTGCTCGTCGATGAAGAAGTGCATAACCACCGTTCCGCCGATCCCGGCGTCCCGCAGCGTGGACGGATACTCCCGCTGCAGCACCCGACCGATCTCATTCCGGTTCCGCACTTCCGGAGCCACCGTAAACGGCGTGAACGTGGGCTGGTCCCCGACGCCTGCCTGTGACTCGGTGGGCGGAGGAGGAAGGTCGTCCGGGAGGTTGTCCTCGAACGTGGTGGGCGCAATGGTCACGTCATCATCGATCATGGCCTCGGACACCACCGGGTTCGCCGGACGCTGGATCTGCTCGGGCGGGGGCGGGATCTCGATCTCAGGCGGCAGTTCGATGGCCTCCATGTCCTCCATGGTGAAGGAGACGTCGGCGGCCCGAAGCGTCGGCCAGAAGGCCATTACCGCAAAGTGCCCCACGACGGCCGCCATCATCGAGCCCCACAACCACGAACCGAACGACCGCTTCAAGCGGTCATTGGCCGTATCGAAGGCATTCATGGGCGGAGCACCGCCGGCCGGGGTCTGCGTAGGTTCGGTCATCTTATCGTCTCTCCCTCATCATGCGGCGCTCAAGATCCGTGGCAAAGACCACGTAGATGGCGCCGGCCTGCTGAATCTGCTTCTGAACCGCGTCCACGTACCTGTAGGGCGCTTCGGCATCGGCCCGCAGGGAAATCCGGAGGCGACGCCCAGACTCCACCCCCCTCGGGGCCACCAACTCCGAAACCGCATCCAGCGGAACCAACCGGTCGTTGATCCAGATGTCTCCATTCCGCTCGATCCAGACATACATGATGTTGTCCCGGGTCTCGTCGATCTGCTGCGTGGCCTCCGCCTCCGGCCACTCGATGGGCCGATCGGACTCGGTCCGGAAGACCGTGGTGACCATGAAGAAGATCAGGAGCAGGAACGCGATGTCCGCCAGTGACGACGATGGGATCTGGTCCGACGCCTTGGACTTGCGCTGAAGCCCTCCACCACCCTTGAGCGACATGGATCAGCCCTCTCCCATCTGAAGTGAGATCCGCTCGGCATTGGCCATCTGCAGGCCATCGAGCACCTGGATCATGTACCGGTGAGCCGCATCGGGGTGCGTCCGCACGCCAGCGATGAGGTTCGGGTTCTGCGCCACCTCTGTCCGCCAGACCTGCTGGATCTGGTGGGGTCGATGAAATGACTCGTTCTGGCTGTCTCCGCGCCGCACCCCCACGGTGCCATCGGGATTGATGCTGATGTGGAGGATGTTTCGCTGCGAGATCTCCACCTCCTCCTGCTCCTCCGGTAGGACGATGGGCAAGCCCCGGTCCTTCGGGAACACCGTCGTCACCAGGAAGAAGATGAGGAGAAGGAAGGCAATGTCCGCCATGGAGGCGGAGGGAATCTCATCGCTCACCTTCGACTGCTTTTTCAGAATCGCCACTCTGCGGCTCCTTGCGTCAGATCCTGACTGGGTTCAAGTGCTTCTACAACGTTCAGCGGACAGAGGTTCCCGGCGCCTCGCCGGCTCAGTTCCCCGGCTTGTTCTTCTTGACGGACTGGTCAGCGGTGGGTGCCGGCGGGCTCGCGGGCTCCCCTTGTGACGCCTGAGTGGAGGACGAACCCCGAGTCCCCCCCCGTGCTGGCCCCACACCTGCGCCGGCCATGGCCGCGTTGGGCGCCCCGCCCTGACGGACCATCTCGAGATCGCCGCGCCGGTCCATGTCCCAGACCAGGTTCAGCAACTGCTGGGTGCCCTGCTCCATGTCCAGGATCAGCCGGTCGATCCGGGTCACGAAGAAGTTGTACCCGATGTTCGTGGGAATGGCGATGAGCAGCCCCGTGGCGGTGGTGAGAAGTGCCACCTTGATCCCGCCGGCCACGAGGGTCGGATCCACGTCACCGGCCACGGCGATGGATTCGAAGGCCATGATCATTCCCGCCACAGTGCCCAGGAATCCCATCAGAGGTGCGACGTTGGCCACCGTGGCCAGGATCACCAACCCCCGCTCCAGAAACCCGAGCTCGATGGTCCCGGGGGTGTTGATGGCCTGCTCCAGATCCTGCTCCCTGACCTTCCCGTCCTTGATCCGCCGCAGTCCGGCCAGGAGAATCGCCGCCGTGGGACCCGGGGTCTCGATGCAGCGCTGGATCGCCTCGTCGAGACGTCCCTGCTCGGTGAGTTCCCGGACATCCGAGAGGACGGTCTCCGTGTCCTTGTGCGCCAACCACAGGGTGTAGGACTTGGCGATGATGACGCCCAGAGCCACGAGGGAGCAGAGGACGAGGAAGTACATCATGAGCCCTCCGTCGGCGAAGAGCGTCAGCAGATTGTATTCGAGATCGTCCAAACCCGGCTCCTTGTGATGTGATGTGGGCGAAACTCAACAGCCGGACCACGCCCCCCGGAAGGGTCGCGCTCACGACCGGACCTGCGATGGATTTTCCGACCGGCGGCAATGTACGGGGCACTCCCGGCCCTGTCAACGAAGCCTGGAGAAACAATTCGGAAACGGCGGAATTCAGCGGGAGGTGGGGATCAACTCGAGTCCCTTGGCCCGCTCCGGAAGACTCCCCTGGAGAATCCTACGAAGTCGATCCACATCCACGCCTACCTCCATGCGTCCTGCCTGGGCCACCGAAATCCGGGACGTCTCCTCGCTCACCACGATGACCAGGGCGTCGGTTTCCTCGGAAAGACCCAGGGCGGCCCGATGGCGCGTTCCCATGGATTTGTCCTGGAGAGGCGTCTGGGTGAGCGGAAGGATCGCGCCGGCCGACTTGATCGTGTCACCCACGATGATCACGGCACCGTCATGGAGGGGAGAGTGGGGCGTGAAGATGGTCGTGAGCATCTCCGACGAGACCCGGGCCTGGATGGCCGTACCCGTCGCGGCATACTCGTCCAGACCCATCTCATTTTCCATGACGATGATGGCGCCGACCCCCGTCCGGGACAGTTCGGCCGTCGCCTCGGCAATCTCGTCCACGAGGAAGCGACTCTCCATCTTCCCGAAGAACTTGAGCATCCGACTCTGGCCCAGACGTGCCAGCGCAGCTCGCAACTCCGGCTGGAAGACGACCAGCGCCGCAATGGCTCCGAACTGGAAGAGGGTTTCCAGGAGTGTACGGATCAGGGAGAAATCCAGAAGCCGGGCAAGGACGTAGACGAAGCCCAGGAGGAGGACCCCCAGGATCATCTGCATGGCCCGAGTTCGCTGCAGAAGAAGGAGGATCCGGTAGACCACCGCGGCCACGACCACGACCTCGATGAGATCCATCCACCCTGGCCAGAGGAACCGGAACTGCTCCCAGAGCCCGCTCACCGCGGCTCCTCCATCAACTGGGGACCGGAGGGTCCGGCTCCCCGTCGTCCTCTCCAGAGCCCGAAGTGGCCAGCACCGCACTGGCCACAGGGTCATCCTCCACCATCTGCCGAACCAGATTCAGCGCCTCCACCACCGCCTCCACATGGCGGACCCGGAATACCCGTACCCCGCGCTCCCAGGCCAGGGCTGACACCACCGCCTCGGCAACGGGGCCATCATGCGAGGGAGGGACGTCGGCAGACGCAGCGCGGGCCTGTGGGGCCGGCCCCAGAACCACCGGGAATCCAGCCTCGTCCAGGAGGCCCATCTCCCGGATCATGGCAAGGGAGCGACCGGGAGATCCGTCGAACCCGATCCCCGGGTCCAGGGCGATGCGCCCGACCTCGATGCCCGCGTCCACCGCCAGCTGGGTCGCCTCACCCAGCTCCACGGCCACCTCCATGAGGAGATCTGCGAACCCGCCGTCGGGCCCCTCGTCAGAATCGGTCCGCAGGTGCATGAGCAGAAGGCCCGCAGCGGAGTCGGCCACGACCCCGACCAGTTCCGGGTCGAAGCTGAAGCCGGAGACGTCGTGGACCACCGCCGCCCCTTCGTCCAGAGCCGCCCGGGCCACGGAGGCTCGTCGGGTATTCACGGAAATGGGAAGGTCGATTTGAGCGGCCAGGGACCGGAGAGCAGGAATCACTCGGCGGAGTTCGTCCCCTTCCGACAGCGCCGGCACCGGTCCATCTCCCGGCACGCCCACATCCAGCATACCGGCTCCAGCCACCTGCATCTGCAGGGCCCGCTCGGCGAGCGGATCCCCGGTCAGAGGGTCCCCCCCGTTGGACACGACACCGGTAGGGAGGTCCAGGATTCCGATGACCAGGAACGGATCCAACTCCACACTGCCCCTGGCAGTTGCCCAGCTATCCGAAGAAGAAAGACGATGATTCATCCGTGTGAGGCATCCGGGTCGGGGTCTCTGCGCGTCCGTCGGGCGGGGACACCTCCCACCGATGCGGACTCCTCTGATCGGTCTTCCACGCCCACCGGGTCCGTCTTCTTCTCTCCCGACGGTCGCTCGCTGGGGGTCATGGGGGAATCCTCGGCGGAGTCTCCACGGCTCCCTCCGCCGGGGGCGGGGCCCGAAGCGGCGGGTGGAACCGGGTCCTCGGGGCCGGAAACCGGCTCCAGGGGTGGCAGCGGCTCTCCCCTGGCCAGGAGGTCCACGTCGTGTCGGTCCAGTGTTTCCCGCTCCAGGAGAGCCAGGGCGATCCGTTCGAGAAGATCCTTCTCCCGCTCCAGAAGTTCCCGAGCCTGCTCATGGGCCTCGTCCAGGATTCGCTTCACCTCCTGGTCCACCAACTGCGCCGTGTGCTCCGAAACATCCCGCTTCTGAGTCATTTCACGACCCAGGAATACCTGCTGATCCGAGTCCCCGATGGCCATGAGGCCGATAGCGTCCGACATCCCGAAGCGGGTAACCATGCGCCTGGACATCTGCGTGGCCCGCTCGATGTCGTTGCCGGCTCCCGTGGTCACCTTCTCCGGACCGAAGATCATCTCCTCGGCGACGCGCCCTCCGAAGAGCATGCACAGTTGCCCCTCGAGCCAATCCTTCGTGTAGGAGTGACGGTCCTCTTCCGGGAGGGAGGCCGTGATGCCCAGGGCTCGCCCGCGAGGCACGATGGTCACCTTGTGGATGGGATCGAGCCCGGGCAGCCGAAGACCGATGACGGCGTGACCCGCCTCATGGTAGGCCGTCAACTTCCGCTCGTTCTCCGTGAGCACCATGCTCCGGCGTTCGGTGCCCAGCATGATCTTGTCCTTGGCCCGCTCGAAATCCTCCATGGTCACCTTGTCGGCGTCCTGTCGGGCGGCCAGGAGAGCGGCCTCATTGCAGATGTTGGCCAGGTCGGCACCCGAGAGGCCGGGTGTGCCCTTGGCAATGATCTGAAGATCCACCTCGGGTGCCAGCGGCAGCTTGCGGGCATGCACCCGAAGGATCATCTCGCGGCCCTGAACGTCGGGGGCATCCACCACGACCTGCCGGTCGAAGCGCCCGGGGCGGAGGAGAGCCGGATCCAGCACGTCCACCCGATTCGTAGCAGCCAGCAGAATCACCCCCTCGTTGGCCTCGAAGCCGTCCATCTCCACCAGGAGCTGGTTCAGCGTCTGCTCCCGCTCATCGTGCCCACCGCCGAGGCCCGCGCCCCGATGGCGGCCGACGGCATCGATCTCATCGATGAAGATGATGCAGGGAGCGTTGGTCTTCCCCTGTTCAAAGAGGTCCCGAACCCGGGAGGCACCGACACCCACGAACATCTCCACGAAGTCCGAGCCGGACATCTGGAAGAAGGGGCGACCGGCTTCACCGGCCACCGCCTTCGCCAGAAGCGTCTTTCCCGTACCCGGCGGCCCGACCAACAGAACCCCCTTGGGCAGCCGCCCCCCCAGGCGCCCGAACTTCTGGGGATCCTTCAGGAACTCGATGATCTCTTCCAGCTCATGCTTCGCCTCCTCCGCCCCGGCCACATCATTGAAGGTGACCTTGGGCGTGTCGGGCGAGATGAGCTTCGCCTTGGACCGACCGAACTGGAAGGCCTTGTTCCCGCCCCCCTGCATGGTGCGGATGATCCAGAACCAGAAGAGGATGAGGATGATCCAGGGGAGCACCGAGATGAGGAAGGTCCACCAGGGTGTCTGCTCCGGTTCACCGGTGATGTGTACGCCCCGAGCCTCCATCTCCTCGATGAGGCTATCGCTGATCGGTCCAGGCAGGTGAGCCTCGAACTCGGAGTATTCCTGACCCTCCCGCTCCACCGAGCGACGAAACTCACCTTGGAGGGTCACCCCTTCGATGACCTTCACCGACTCGATGTTGTCACTCTGGAGTTCAGTGCGGAAATCGGTGAAGGAGAACTCGTAGCGGGAGTCGTCCTCACCCCAGAGGAAGTTGAAGAGGAGTATGGGGACAAGGATCAGCAGCATCCAGAAGGACGCCGCCCGGGAGAGGCGGGACCACCCCGGTGTCTTCTTCTCCTGGGACCTGGGATCGCGGTCAGCCATCGGAGGTAACTCGCGTGGAGGGGGACGCGGGGCTCCCGTCGCTCAGGAGGCTCGCGATGAAGGGCAGGTGGCGGAAATCCTCGGCGTGATCCAGACCATAGCCGACCAGGAACTCGCGGGGGGCCTCAAAGCCCACCCAGCGGGCGTCGGTGTCGCAGATCCGTTTGTGGAGGAGAGCGCAGATCTCCAGGCTGGCCGGCTCCCGTTCCCGAAGGAGCGGGAGGATGTGCCGCATGGTGGTCCCGCTGTCCACGATGTCCTCCACCAGCACCACATGCCTGTCCCTGATGGGCGTGTGGGGATCGTAGAGGAGCTGGACCGAACCGGACGATACCATGTCCGCTCCGTAACTGGAGGCTACGAGGAAGTCCACCTGAAGGGGGATCCGGATGGCCCGGACCAGATCGGCCAGGAAGATGAAGGATCCCTTCAGTAGTCCCAGAACGAGGAGTGAACCATCCGCCGGATAGTGCCGGGAGATCTCCTCCCCCACCTCTGCCACCCGGTCAGCGATAGCCTCCTGGGAATAGACGATCCGGTGACTACCGTTGACTCCAATTCCCCGCGCAAGCTCGAGGCTCGTCGGCGTGGTCATTCCGCTTCCTCTCCAATATTCAGAAATACGGCGTGCCCCCCCTCCTCCGATGAGGCGGGTGCCAGGGCGCTCCGATACAGGCCGGGGATCCAGAGAATCTCGTCACGGCCGTCGACGACGAGAGGAGTGAAGCCCCGATCTCGAGCCGGTAGTCTCAATTCCCCGAACAGCTTCTTCAACTTCCGTCCTCCCCCCGGCCCACGAATCCTGTCACCGGGACGGGGACTTCTCAAGCTCAGGGGAAACACCAGGTCTGCAAGTCCGATCCAACACCCCTGAAGATGCGAAGGCCCGGCTCCAACCACCGACTCCCCTTCGGGTGCTCGACCCGCTGCCCACTCAATCAACAGATGTCGACCCCCGAAATCAATCTCGGTCCGACCAGGACGGGCAGGAGGCTCCCGGAGAATGGGGACACGCCCCCCGGGACCGGGAACACCCGGGCCGGTCCGCCTGGATCC
>PWZC01000001.1 GCA_003567615.1 Gemmatimonadota bacterium
CGTCTCGGCCAGGGAGGGTCGGCGCTGAAGGAGCTGAAGGGCGACGACGGCGCCGGCCCCCACCCCCATCCAGGCCAGCCTCCGAAGGAACCGGCGCGTGGGTGGACGGGTGACCCGGCGTGGATCCGACATCGGGGTCAGCGCATCTCCCGGAACCGATCCACCCATTCGCCACGACGGGGGCCGGGGGTCGGCTCACCCGATGCCATGAGCTCCTCCACCTCATCCACCTCCCGAGGGGCGGTGGAGAGACGTTCCAGCCCCTGGGCTGTGACGAGGTAGTTGTCCTCGATACGAACGCCGATGTTCACGTACCGCTCGAAGGCCGGGCCGATGGCCTCCATCATGGCCCGATTCCGCGGCGTGTCCGGAACCCCCTCGGTGAAGAGGTTCTCCCGCACATAGATTCCGGGCTCGATGGTGAAGACGACCCCGGGTTCCAGCACCGGAGGGGTGGGATCGTGGACGTGGAGACCGATCCCGTGCCCCAGACCGTGCATGTAGAACAGGCGGAGCTGCGGCACCTGGCGCCCGAACTCGTCCTCGTACACGGCGTCAGGAGCTTCGATGAGGCCCAGCTCCGCCAGGCCCTCTGCCAGGACCACCATCCCGACCTGGGAGAGTTGACCCATGGAAACCCCGGGGCCCGCAACTTCCTCCGCCGCCAACAGCGCATCCAGAACCAACTGGTAGATCTCACGCTGGGCCTCGCTGAACCGGCCGTTGACCGGGTAGGTCCGGGTGATGTCGGCGGCATACCCACCATACGCCGCCCCCACGTCCACCAGGAGAACCTCACCGTCCTCCATGAAATCGTCGTTGGTCTCGTAGTGGAGGATGGTGGAGTTGGGACCCGACCCCACGATGCTGGAGAAGGCGGGACGCTCGGCACCATAGCGGCGGAAGGTGAATTCGATGAGGGCCTGGATCTCGAACTCGTTCATCCCGGGCCGCAGGGCCCGAGCCGCCTCCCGGTGAGCCTCGGAGGTGATCTCGACGCTGCGCCGGATGAGCTCCACCTCGGCCTCGGACTTCACCTGTCGCATCTGGTTCACCGCCGGTGTGACGACCTGCACCTCCACGCCCTCGTGCTGGGCCAGGAGCCCCTGGATCCGCTGGGTGACGTCATTGGCCACACCGGCATCCGGGTTGTACGAAGCCGCCACGTGGAGTCGGGTCAACTCTCCGGCCGCAGCCAGGGAATCCAGGACGGCGCCCAGTTCCTCGACGCTCCGTCCCTGGATCCCCGTCCGCTCGGCGGAAGCCTCCGGCCCCATACGGTATCCGTCCCACGTCTCGGCCGCCGGGTCCCGGGGCTGGACGAAGAGGACCTCGTCCAGCACCTCTCCGCCCTGGGCCCGCATGAGGAGCGCGGCCTCCGGCTGGGTGAAGCCGGTGAGGTACCGGAAGACGGGATCCTGGTGGAAGGGGATGAAGGGCTGGGGGGCGGTCACCCCCCCCACGGCCAGGATCCAGCCATCACCCACCTCTCCCGCCAGCCTCGCACGGCGTTCCGCGAACTCCCGGATGGAGATGAAGGACAGGGTCGCCTGGGAAGACCGGGTCACCTGGGTGGTCAGTTCGGGTTCGGTAACCGCCGGCGCCGGCATGTTCGCGGGAGCGGTGCTGGCGGGCGCCGCCATGACCGCCGGCGCGGCGACGACGGCGAGGAGGAGGGCCAGGACGGGAAGAAGGGCGCGGCGAGGGATCATGACCTGGAGGGTGAAGGTGGAATGGGCGATGGAACCGTTGGGGAGAGTCCTCGGTCTCTCCCGGACCCGCTCCTACACCGGCCGACCCCGTTCCGGGTCCGCGCCACGGGTTCCCATGGCTTCGGGGCGCGCAGGCCGTGCCGACATGCCCCACGAACCTGACCCGGGAGCGTGTGTATCAGTCGAGGTCTTCCGCTGCTCGGACCCCAGGGTCCGAGGGCCCGCAAATCCGAGCGTCGCCCCGCAGGCGACGGCTTCTCCCGCCCCCGTGACCCCACGGCCCATGACCCCTCGTCGCTCCCTCCGCCCTCTCCTTTCCCTGCTCGTCCTGACCATGCCCCTGGCGGCAGTGGGACACGTGGTCCCCGAAGCTGCGCTCCGGGCCGGCGGACCGACCAGTGCCCCGCAGTCCGACCTTCCGGAGATCGACGCCCAGGAGCTCCTCCGGGATCTGGAGATCCTGGCCCACGACTCCATGGAAGGGAGGCGCCCGGGCACTCCCGGGATCGAGCGGGCACGAAGCTTCATCCTGGCGTCGCTGGACGAGCGGGGGGTCCAGCCCCTTCACGGCCAGCGCTTCCAGTCGTTCGATTTCCAGAACCGCCGCGACGGGCAGGACTATGTGGGTCACAACCTCCTCGGTTGGTTCCAGGGCACCGAGCACCCCGATCGATACATCGTACTGACAGCCCACTACGATCACCTGGGCGTGGTCGGTGATCGGATCTACAACGGAGCCGACGACAATGCGTCCGGGGTAGTGGTTCTCCTCGCCGCAGCCCGTCATTTTGCAGCGAATCCGCCGTCCCACTCCGTGGTCCTGGCCTTCCTGGACGCCGAAGAGATGGGCCTGCAAGGGGCGCGGGCCTTCGTGGACGACGCCCCCATCCCACTGGAGCGCATCGTCATGAATGTGAATCTGGACATGGTCAGCCGAAGTGAAGCCGGGGAGATCTACGCCGCCGGCACCCACCATTATCCCTTCCTCCTGGGCCTGGTGGAGGAGGTGGCCGAGGCTTCACGCATCGCCGTCCTCACGGGTCACGACTCTCCGGACCTGCCCCCCGGCCAGGACTGGACCATGGCCTCGGACCACGCGCCGTTCCATCAGCAGGGAATTCCGTTCATCTATTTCGGCGTCGAGGACCACCCGGGATACCATGACCCCTCGGACACCTTCGAGAACATCACCCCCGCCTTCTTCGTGGAATCGGCGCGCAGTATCCTCCACTTCGTGACGCTGGCGGACCGGGAGGGTCAGATGATCCTGGAGCGAAGCGGACGGCAGATGGCGGAGCCGGTGGGGGGGGGCCGATGAACCGGCGCCGGACAGCCCTCACCCTTTCCATCCTCCTCGTCGCACTGACCGGATGCGAGCAGGGGATCCTCACCGATCCCGGCCCACTCACCGTGTCCATCGAGCAGACGACGGGAGAACTTCGGGTCGATGCCACCGTCGTGTTCGAGGTGAATGCCCGCGGTGGCGGCCTGGAACGGCTGGTCACCCGGTATGGAGACGGCTCTGCGGACACCACGGCGGCCTTCGGGGCGACATCGGTAGGTCGAACGGCGGAACACATCTACCAGGAGGCGGGCACCTACGAGGCCGAAGCCTGGATCTTCACCTTTGCCGGTGACTCGCTGGCCGACCGGGTCACGGTGACCATTCGGGACTGACCGTCGTCCAGCCATCTCCCCTGCGGGCCAATGGAGGGGTAAACCCCTCACCCCCGAAGACCCTGGGAGGGGAGTGACCAACCCGCGCCCCCCTCCCTCCTTCCACCGGTCTCGCACCATATTCCAGGTGGTTTCCGTCGGTCGCCCCGTCGGAAGCACCCCGCACCTGGAAAGCTACCCCCGCAAGGAGTGTCCTGGATGAGCGACGGCTTCCCTCCGCCCCCTGCCCCCCGGAACGAACCCATCCTGGCCTACTCGCCCGGATCGCCTGAGCGTAGCGGCCTTCGAAGCCGGATCCGGGAGATGGAGAAGGAGACCCTGGAGATCCCGCTCCTCATCGGGGGCCGGGAGTTGAAGGGCGAGAGCACCTTCACCCAGGTTTCGCCCCACAGCCGCAGCCGGGAGTTGGCGCGGGTCCACACCGCCGGTCGGGCCCACGTCGGTTCGGCCATCGAGGCGACCCAGGAGGCGGCGCGGGAGTGGGCGGCAACCCCGTTCCAGGAACGGGCCACCATCTTTCTCAAGGCGGCGGACCTCATCAGCGGCCCCTACCGGCACACCCTCAATGCCGCCACCATCCTAGGGCAATCCAAGTCCGTTCATCAGAGCGAGATCGACGCGGTCTGCGAGTTGGCCGATTTCCTCCGGTTCAACGTCCACTTCGCCCGTCGGATCCTGGAGGAGCAGCCCGACTCCCCTGAGGGTGTCTGGAACCGCCTGGATTATCGGCCCCTGGAAGGCTTCGTGCTGGCCATCACGCCCTTCAACTTCACGGCCATCGCCGGAAATCTGCCGTCGGCGCCGGCGCTGATGGGGAACGTGGTGGTCTGGAAACCTTCGCAGAAGCAGGCGCTGGCCGCCCATTACACCATGGAGATCTTCCGGAAGGCGGGTCTGCCCGACGGGGTGATCAACCTGGTGAATGGACCGGGCCCCCTCACGGCTGAGGTCTGCCTGGCCCACGAGTCGTTTTCCGGCCTCCACTTCACCGGCTCGTCCGACGTTTTGCGATCCATGTGGCGGACCACCGGAGAGAACCTCCATCGATACCGCAACTTCCCCCGCATCGTCGGTGAGACCGGGGGGAAGGACTTCATCGTGGCCCACCCCTCGGCGGAGCTCGAGCCACTGGCGGTAGCCATGGTCAGGGGAGCCTTCGAGTACCAGGGACAGAAGTGCTCAGCCGCCTCCCGCGCCTACATTCCCCGGTCGCTCTGGCCCAAGGTGCGGGAGCGGGTGGTGGCCATGACCGAAGAGCTCACCATGGGCGATGTGGGTGACCTCTCCACATTCATGGGAGCGGTCATCGACGGATCGGCCTTCCAGACCCACAAGGAGGCCATCGCCCAGGCTCAATCGGATGGAGCGGAGGTGGTGGTGGGTGGAGGCACCGACGACACGGAGGGATGGTTCGTGGAGCCCACCATCCTCCGCACCGAGACCCCGGCCTCGGACACCATGGTCCGGGAGCTCTTCGGCCCCATCCTCACCGTGTACGTCTACGACGATTCTTCGGCGGCCGACGCCAACTGGCGCTCGACCCTGGAACTGGTGGACAGCACCAGCCCCTACGGCCTCACCGGCGCAGTGTGGGCTCGGGATCGCAGGGCGATCCAGGAGGCGGAAGATCTTCTCCGGAACGCTGCCGGGAACTTCTATATCAATGACAAACCCACCGGAGCGGTGGTTGGACAGCAGCCCTTCGGCGGAGCCAGGGCCTCAGGCACCAACGACAAGGCCGGATCCATCTTCAACCTCCTGCGCTGGACGAGCCCCCGGGCCATCAAGGAGACCTTCGTACCGCCGGTAGACTGGCGCTACCCCCACATGGAGGAGTGAGGAGCCCGGAAGCCTCCAACCTCGGCCGTTCCCCCACTGCGATCCTGTGTCATGGTCGGTCCCTGAATTTCTCCCCCCGGATCACCTGGACGGGGCTGGTGAATACGATGACGGCATGGTGTTCGAAGTAGCGGCCCGACACCAACTCCAGGATCTTCCGGGCCACCTCCTCGGTCACCAGGGTCTCCACCTTCACGCTGGGCCCCTCCCACTCGTGGGCGGAGATCCGGTGGTCCCCTTCCCCCGTGACGTCGGTGAGGGTCCAGCCCCTGGCGCCCACCGAACGGATCCCCTCCAGGACGCGCTTCTTGAGGAGGCGTTCGGCCACGATGGTGACCAACGTCATTTCCCGAGTCTCCACGTCACCCTCCGATGAAACGAGCCATGGCGAAGAAGATGGGAATTCCCACCACCAGATTGAATGGGAAGGTGATTCCCAGGGAAGCCGTAAGGTAGAGGCTGGGCTTGGCCTCCGGCAGCGCCACCCGCACCGCGGCGGGAGCGGCGATGTAGGAGGCGGATGCCACCAGCGTTCCGAAGACGGCCGCACCGCTCACCGAAAGCCCGGCCAATGTGCCCCCCCAGACCCCCAGGGCACCGTGGAGTACCGGAACCAGGGTGCCAAAGAGCACGAGGAACAGCCCTGTCTTCTTCAGATCGCGAAGGCGACGTGCCGCCACGAGCCCCATCTCCAGGAGAAAGAGGCTCAGGACCCCGGGGAAGATGGCGGTGAAGAAGGGCTCCACCTCCGACATCCGCACCGGGCCCGAGATCCATCCGATGACGAGTCCGCCCACCAGGAGCACGATACTCCGGCCGGTCAGGACCTCGTGGACCGCCAGCATCCAGGTGGGTGTGCCCTGGGGATCCTGGCTCGGTGCGTCGTCGGAGCTTCGGGTACCCATGCGGGCCAGAAGGAGACCGACGCCGATGGCGGGGACTTCCAGGAGTGCCACCAGGGCCGGCATGAACCCCTCCGCCGGCGCCCCCGTGGCTTCGGCGAAGGCGATGGCCGCCAGGAACGTCACCGCTGAGACCGAGCCGTAGTGGGCGGCCAGGGCTCCGGCGTTGACCTGATCCATCTTCCCCACGAACCGGAGAATGACGAAGGCGGTGACGGGCGTCAGCGCTCCCAGGAAGAGGGTCATGGCCGCCGGTGCCCAGACGACGGACATGGGGGTGACCGCCAGCGCCGCTCCCCCTTTCAGCCCGATGGCCAGGAGGAGGTAGATGGACAGCGCCTGATAGAGGGGCTCAGGGAACTCCAGGTCACTCTTGATGAGTGTAGCCAGAGCCCCGAGGGCAAAGGCCAGCACCACCGGCGAGAGGAGATTCGTGGCGAGGATCTCGGCCATATTTCGTCGATAGGGCGTTCGTTCAGTGGACCCGGAGGAGGCCCGATTCGATGGTAAGCCCGGGCCCGAAGGCCATGGCCAGGACACGATCTCCCGATCGGACCTGCCCTCCCCGGAGGAGCTCATCCAGGACGAAGAGGATGGTGGCGCTACTCATGTTGCCGAACTCCTGTAGAACGCGTCGAGAGGCCGCCAGTCCTCCTTCGGCCATCCCAAGGGTCGCTTCAACCTTGTCGAGGATGGCTCGACCGCCTGGATGAATGGCCAGGTGATCCACCTGGGACCGCTCCACCCCGCTCCGTTCGAGGAGGTTCGCCAGGACCGGAGACAGATTGGTCCGGATGATCTCGGGAACATAGGTGGAGAGTCGCATGCGGAACCCCTGGTCGCCGATGGTCCAGGCCATGTCCTCCTCCCCCTCGTCGGTGAGTTCGGTGTGGAATGACTCCAACTCCAGGGCGGGAATCCTGGCGTCCGGACGCGGCTCCCGGGCGCTCACCAGGACCCCGGCTCCGCCATCTGCGAAGACCGCTCCGGCAATGAGTTCGTCCGTGTCTTCGGTGAACTTGAGGTGCAGGGTGCAGAGCTCGACGCTCAGCACCAGGACCACCGCATCCGGATCGCTGCGACAGAAGGCGTGGGCCATGCGTAGCCCCTGGAACGCGGCATAGCACCCCATGAACCCCACATGATAGCGCTGTGTGGTTCCCGGTAGACCCAGCGCACGGACCACGTGGTAGTCGGGACCCGGTGCGAAGAATCCCGTGCACGATATGGTGACGACGTGGGTGATGTCGGACGCCGCGATCCCGGGGGTCTCCCGGACCAGAGCCTGGGCCAGATCCACGAAGAGGCGCCGAGCCTCGCGGGTATAGACCTCATTGCGGCGGCCGGTGCCGGGCGTGGGGAGCAGCCCCCCGTCCGAATCGAAGAAGAGGGGGTCCCGCACCTCGTCGCTCCAGTCATCGATGACGCTGTGGCGCTTCCGGATCCCCGAATTCCGGTAGATGCTTCGGATGATCCGACGCACCCCCCGCCGCCGGGTGGCGTGCTCCTGCACCAGATCACAGGTCCAGTCCTGCTCGTACCGGGGGTCCGGCACCGCAGTGGTGAGGCCGTGGAGGAAGACGGGCATAGAGGTGCCGCAGCGCGACGGGAATGTTGAAGGAAGGCCGGAGTGCGACCACGGGTCATCGTCTGGGGTCCTGCCGGAGACGGACACCTGCTCCAGGGCACAGCCCCGTGCCTCGCAGCGTGTCCGTCTCCGGACCGGCCCAAGAGTAACGGGAAATCGGCTGCGGAGCATCCTGTACTGGCTCCGGAGCATGCTGCACTGGAAGTGAAGAAGAGCCCTGGCCATCTTCCGACTCAGGCGTTCGGGGCCAGTGGCCTCTCCCCGGCGCCTTCCCCGCCTTCCCCGAAGCCTCCACCTCCGATTCCATGAAGAACCTCGCGGTCACCTTCCTCGGCGCCCTCGGTCACCAACTCACCGCACGACTCAGCCTTCCCGAATCCGGCGAGCCCCGGGCCTGCGCCCTCTTCGCCCACTGCTTCACCTGCTCCAAGGACCTGAAGCCGGCGGTGAACATCAGCCGGGCCCTCACCGAGCGAGGCTTCGCAGTGCTCCGCTTCGACTTCACCGGACTCGGAGAGAGCGACGGTGACTTCGCGGACACCGACTTCTCGTCCAATGTGGAGGACCTCCTGGCCGCCGCCCGCTACATGGAAGAGGAGTGGCATGCTCCGTCGATCCTGGTGGGCCATTCCCTGGGCGGAGCCGCCGTCATCCAGGCCGCCGCTCGTCTGCCAGCGGTCCAGGCCGTAGCCACCATCGGCTCGCCCTTCGACCCGGAGCACGTGAAAGGTCTGTTTGAAGGGTCGCTGGAGGTGATCCGGGAGGAGGGCGATGCCCAGGTCAGTATTGCCGGACGCACCTTCACCATCCGGCAGGACTTCCTGGCCGACCTGGAAACCCAGAACATGGAGGCGATTCTGGGTGGGCTCCGGCGCCCGCTGCTCATCTTCCACTCTCCCGTGGACCAGGTGGTGGGAATCGACAATGCCGCCAGGATCTACCAAGCGGCCCGTCACCCCAAGAGCTTCATCTCGCTGGACGACGCCGACCACCTTCTGCTACGGGAGGAGGATTCGCTCTACGTGGGGTCCGTGTTGGCCGCCTGGGCCGGCCGTTACCTCGCGGAGGGTCCCGTGACG
The DNA here is from genome assembly GCA_003567615.1 of Gemmatimonadota bacterium. Classification (GTDB taxonomy): domain Bacteria; phylum Gemmatimonadota; class Gemmatimonadetes; order Longimicrobiales; family Gaopeijiaceae; genus PWLA01. The sequence continues at coordinate 8,798 of PWZC01000001.1, forward strand.
GAGCCCGCCCCGGAGGGGGAAGACGAGGACGGCCGGGTTCGGGTTCAGACCGGGCCGGCAGGGTACCGGACCCGCATCGCCGCCCGAAGCCACGCGCTCCGGGCCGACGAGCCGGTATCGTTGGGAGGTGACGACACCGGCCCCACTCCCTACGAGCTCCTGGCAGCGGCCCTCGGGAGCTGCACCACCATCACCCTGCGCATGTACGCTGACCGGAAGGGGTGGCCCCTGGAAGACGTGGAGGTCCGCCTGGCCCACACCAAGGAGAAGCGGCGTCCCCGTGACCCCGATGCCGATCCCCGCACCGACCACCTGGAGCGGGAGTTGGTCCTCCACGGCCCCCTGGACGGAGAACAGCGGGAACGACTCCTCCAGATCGCCGACCGCTGCCCCGTCCACCGCTCCCTGGAGAGCGGCGTGAAGGTCTCGACCCGCCTGGGATCTCAGGACACCGCCTGACCCCGAACGGGGATCAGAAGACCACCTGGCCCTGGACGGCGAGTTGATGACGGCGAGCGTCGCTCCCGCCCTCCCCCTGACGCACCGACCAGCCGATGGTCAGCTTTTCGCGATTGAAGCCGCTTGTGGCCGCGCTCCGGCTCAGGTTGACGCCACCCATGAGAATGGTCTGCATGGCGGTAGGGCCCGGAGCCGAGTCCTGCATCCGCTCGACCCGTGCGATGAACTCCGCCCATTCGCGGACACCAAGGGCGCCCAGCACCGACACGCCGGCGAAGGATCGGTCGGATACCCCTTCCACCGATTCCCAGGCGATTCCCATGGCTTCGGCCTTGACCCTCACGGGCTGACTCCCGGGATCGGCGCCCCAGTAGAGGTGGAGGCTCCCATCCGTATAGGCACGCCCCTGGCCACCGGCCTGGGTCAGGGCATTCCGTGA
>PWZC01000449.1 GCA_003567615.1 Gemmatimonadota bacterium
GAAGAAGGCCCGATCGTCGTGCAGGACGACGACAGCCAGTAGCTTCGGCTTCGCGTTCGCGCCCTGTGCGCCGACCCCCGACGGGATCTTCGGATTCCCGTCGGGGGTCTGTATTTTGTTGCTGAATCCGATGGGTTTCCCCTGGACGCAGGAGTTCTACGGCCATGTCGCTCCGCCCGCTCCGTCAGCGCCGTGCCCAACGGCGACGATCGGCTGCCGGTGTGGAGGGGGCTGGCGGACGGAGGCGTTGGCTGTGGATTCTCGCGGGTGTCGCCGGCCTCCTGGCGGCAGTAGCGGCGGGATTGACCATCTGGGAGATGCGGACCTCCTACTTCCAGGCCCGGTTCCTGAGCCCCCTGGCCTCTGAGGCCACCTGGTGGGTGGAGGAGGGGGAATCACCCCATCCCGCCAGGGCGCCCACCGGACCCTACGACCTCAGGCTGGGATACACGGGGCTCCCGGGCCGGGTGAAGCGCGTCGCCGACCGGGGCTTCGAGGTGCGGGAGCAGGCCCGGGTTTCCCCCCGCTTCACGGAACTGGTTGAGGACCGGGGTCTCTTCCCCATCTATCGGCAGAAGACGCGAGCGGGACTCCGAATCGTGGATCGGGAGGGGGACGTCATCTTCGACCACCACCGGCCGGAATGGTTCTACCCTTCCTTCGAAGCCATCCCACCGGTGGTCTGGCAGGCCCTTCTCTTCATCGAGAACCGCTCCATGTTGGACCCGGAGCAGCCCCATCGGAACCCTGCGGTGGAGTGGGGACGGCTGATCCGAAGCGCTTCGGAGCTGGGTCTCCGGTATGTGGGGCGGGAGGGAAGGGTGGCGGGGGCCAGCACCCTGGCCACCCAGATGGAGAAGTTCCGTCATGCGCCGGAGGGGTTTACCGAGACGCCGGCCGACAAGCTCCGGCAGATGGCGTCGGCGGCGCTCCGTGCCTACCTGGATGGCGAGGAAACCCTTCCTGCGCGTCGGCGGATCGTCCTGGACTACCTGAATTCCGTTCCCCTGGCCGCCATTCGGGGCGAGGGTGAGATCCTGGGTCTGGCCGAAGGGCTCAGGAGCTGGTACGGGGTCGATGTAGTGCGCCTGAACTGGATCCTGTCCAGGGTGGAGGTGGATCGTTCCGGCCCCATCCCCCGACCTGAACAGATCCTTCCACCGGGAACCCGGAGTGCCGCATCCTTCTGGGAGAACGGGCGGGTGGGTGGGGCCGCGCTCTCCGGTATCGGCGAGGACGGTGACGAGGGGGATCCCCTCGCCGGACTTCGCCGGGTGGATTGGGGCGAGACGGCCGGTTCCTTCCCGGAGCCGGAGCCGTTGAGCGAAAGGGAGTGGCGAGAAGCCGGGGAAGGGTACCGTAAGGTGCTCGCGCTTCTACTGGCCCAGCGTCGTCCCTCGTACCATCTGACCCGCCCCGATGGCCGGGAGGCCCTGGAGCGGTTGGTGGACCGTCATTTGAACCTCCTGGAGGCCCAGGCGCTCATTCCGCCTCGGCTGGCCCGGGAGGCCCGGGAGGCCCGGCCCGAGCTTCGGGTCCTGGCCCCGCCCCGCCCGCCGGTTCCCTTCGTGGAGCGGAAAGCGGCCAATGCCGTTCGTACCCAGCTCCTGGGACTTCTGGGGTTGGAGCGGCTGTACGAACTGGATCGCATGGACCTCACGGTGCGAACCACCATCGATTCGGACGCTCAGGAGGTGGTCACCCGGTTCCTGACCCGCCTTCAGGATCCCGAGTTCGTGCGGGAAAGGGGTCTGGACGAATTCCGACTGCTCGATCGGGGAGATCCGGCCAAGGTGATCTACTCGGTCCTCCTCAATGAGCGCACCCCGCGCGGCAACGTGGTCCGCATCCAGGTGGACAATCTGGATGCGCCCTTCAACCTCAACGAGTCGGCCCGTCTCGAGTTGGGCTCCACCGCCAAACTCCGCACCCTGGTCAGCTACCTGGAGATCATCGCCGAGCTCCATGGGCGTCTGTCACCGCTCGGGACATCCGAGCTCCGGGGCTATCCCATCGCCTCACAGGACCGGCTGTCCCTCTGGGTGCGGGATCAACTCCTGGCCCGGCCCGACCTCGGCCTGGAGGGCCTCCTGCAGCGGGCCATGGTGCGCTCCTATTCGGCGAATCCGGCGCAGCGGTTCCAGACCGGCGGTGGGGTTCAGACCTTCTCGAACTTCGACCGTACCTACGACCAGCAGGTGGTGACGGTCTCCCTGGCCTTTCAGCAGTCCATCAACCTGGTCTTCGTGCGGATGATGCGGGACATCGTGGATCACTACATGTACCGCGTCCCAGGCTCCACCGCCCACGTCCTGGAGGAACGGGATACCCCCCTCCGACAGGAGTATCTGGCGCGCTTCGCGGACCGGGAGGGCATCCAGTTCCTGAACCAGTTCATTCCCCGCTACGAGGACGCCGAACCGGACCAGATCCTGCACCGGCTCCTGGAAGAGCGTCGTCTTGCCCCTCAGCGCATCGCGTGGGCCGTACGTGCGGTGGCACCGGACCTGGATGTGTCCCGATTCGAGACCTATCTCCGGGTTCACCATCCCGATGCCGAGTTCTCGGGCGCTACGGTGGAGGATCTCTTCCGCCGAGCGGACCCGGACCCCCATTCCCTGGCGGACCTGGGGTATCTGTCCTCCGTGCACCCACTCGAGCTCTGGGTGGCCCGGTACCTCCGCGAGAATCCGGGAGCAGCCAGGACCGAGTTGCTGGATCGGAGCCGCGACGCACGGCAGGAGGTGTACCTCTGGCTCTTCCGGACCCGGCACACGAATGCGCAGGATCGCCGGATCCTTTCCCTTTTGGAGGTGGAGGCCTTCACCCAGGTGCTCGATGGGTGGCAGCGGCTCGGTTATCCGTTCCGGAACATCGTTCCATCGCTGGGGACCTCCATCGGTAGCTCCGGCGATCGGCCCGCTGCCCTGAGCGACCTGCTCGGGATCATCCTGAACGATGGGGTCCTCCTTCCGACCCATAGGGTCGAAGAGCTGCACTTCGCGGCGGACACTCCCTTCGAGACCCGGCTGGAGCGGATGGAGGTGGAGGGCGAGCGGGTCATGGAGCCGGAGGTGGCCCGGGTCCTGCGACAGGCCCTCACGGAGGTGGTGGACCTGGGGACCGGGCGTCGGGCGCGGAATACGGTTCGTGATCTGGAGGGTTCAGTGGTTCCGGTGGGAGCCAAGACCGGGACCGGGGACAACCGCTACCGGATCTTCGCCCCGGGTGGGCGGCTGGTGGAGTCCCGAAGCGTGAATCGGACATCCAGTCTGGTCTTCTTCGTGGGCGACCGGTTCTACGGTGTCATCACCGCGTACGTGGCGGGCGAAGAAGCGGACGAATTCCGCTTCACATCGGCCCTCCCCGCCCAGGTCTTCCGGGAACTGGCTCCCGTTTTCGAGCGGCTGCTCCACGAGACATCGCCGGAGGCGAGCGGGATTCGGATCAGTTCACCGTCATGAACAGGCACTTCAGGTACTCCCCTTCCGGTGGTCCGATGGGATGATCCAGGGCGTGGCCCCACCGGGACTCGTTTTCCCATCGACGACCTGACTCCAGCACGCGCCGTCGGACCACGCGGTAGAAGGCTTCCGACTCCACCCTGGACGAGCACGACGCCTGAACCAGCGTGCCGCCGGGCTCCAGGAGGGGAAGGGCGGCTCGGGTCAGCCGCCCGTACGCCGCCAGGGCGCCGTCCCGCTGCTCCTTCCGCATGGCGAAGGAAGGTGGGTCCAGAATGATGAGATGGAACCGCCCTCCGTCCCGGGCCATCCTGTCCATGACCTGGAAGGCATCTCCTTCCACCGTGCGGTGGACGGCCTCTCCCACCTCCACTTCGTTCAGGGCAAAGTGGCGCTCGGCCTGTCTGAGCGCCGGACCGGCCGCGTCGACGCTGACCACTTCCACCCCCCCATCGGACGACGCCTGGACCCCGGCGAGACCTCGCCGTGCAGCGTACTGGACCCCGGCGAGACCTCCCCGCGCAGCGTAGAGGGAAAACCCTCCCGAGTAGCTGAACACATTGAGGGCTCGAAGCGATCCCCGCTCGCCGGCCAGGCGCCGGGCCTCTTCCTCCACGCGCCCTCGGTTGTCCCGTTGGTCCAGGTAGAACCCGGTCTTGTGGCCCTCCAGCGGATGAGCCTCCAGCCTGACCCCGTTCTCCCGGAAGGGGAGGGCGGGACCGGGATCGGGGCCGTGGAGGAGGGCTCCAATCCGGAGCTCGCTGGGGCAGAGAGGGTGCGCGGCTACCCGTCGAGAGACGAGGGCGAGGAGGGACGTGGGGGCGAGGACGTCGACGACGGCGGGCACCAATTCGCGAAGTCGAGGGAGCCAGGCCGCCGAATAGAGCTTCAGGACGGCCGTGTCCCCATACCGATCCAGAACGACCCCGGGCAGGCCGTCCCCTTCTCCGTTGACCACCCGGAAGCCGTCGGTGACGCGTCCGTCGCCGGACTCGCCGTTTTCAGCCTGGGATAGGGGGATGCGCTGCCGGAGTGCGTGCTCAAGCCTCTGGGCAACGAGGGCCTGGCCCACCCGGGTAGGCGTTCCGCTGGCCAGGATCCGGAGACGAACTGCATCATCGGGATCGTAAAGGCCCGCAGCCAGGAAGCGACCCTTCCGGTCGAAGACCACGCCCACATCGCCGGCGGCGGGGGGCGGACCCGAAGCGTCTACCGAACGGACGCTTCCCTCGTACACCCACGGGTGCCCCTCCCGGACGGCCCGCTCCCCGGGAGCTCGCAACCGCAAGGCCAGCGCCCGGGACGGCGGTGCGGGGATCCGATCAGGGTTGAAGGGGCGAGCCCTGGCCATCCTGCTGCTGGTCGATGTCCTGGGCGGTCCGGGGCAGGGGAACGCGTCGGCCCAGGTCGAAGATTGCGCCGCTGTGGAGGCTCCGAGCCCGGCGGATCGGCCCGTTGGGGTCGTAGAAGAGGGCCTGACTCACCCCGATCACCTCGGCCCGGTCACCCTGGATCACCAGTGCCGTCCCCTCGTCGATTCCGATTCCCAGCAGGTCGGGGCGAAGGGTCAGGAGCTCCCAGAGATCCTCCTCCCGACCGCGGGCCAGAAGGTGCTGGTCCACAGCGGCATGGGAGAGGAGGCCGAAACCCTCTTCATAATCCGGAGAGAGAAGGACCTGGTTCGTCTCCGGGTGTCCACGGACCAGGAAGGAGGCCTGGATCGAAGCGCCGGCGGAGGTGCCTCCCACCACACCTCCCCGGGCCAGGATGCTGAACAACTCCTCGTGGACCCGGGTGCCCAGATAGGCGTCCACAAGGCGCCACTGCCGTCCTCCGGGGAACCAGACTCCGGTGGCTTCCTCAAGGGGCGCCGTGAAGGCCGGGTCGTTGGCTACCACCGGATCCCTGGTGTGCAGGACCGACACATTCACCGCTCCGGCTCTCCGCAGCGGGTCGAGCCCCGTCCAGTGATCGTCGAAGTGATCGTCGGCGCTCGCCGTGGGGATCACCACGATCCTGGCCTCCGGTCCCCCTGCCAACTCCACGAAACGCTCCCAGATCTCCGGGCCCAGGGTCCCTCCGCCGGCCACGATCAGGCTGCCTGAGGCGGGACCGATGAGTGGCGATTCCGCGGTGGTGGTGGACTCGGACTCCGCCGCCGTTCCGCCAAGGCAACCCCACAACAGGAGCAGTGGGATCAGGACCGTCAGGATCCCGACCCCGGGATGAACCGGGCGTCGGAGTGCGGCTGGCGAACCCAGGGAGGAGTCGGACACCGTTTCAGCTTGAGAAGTAGGGGGTCTGACCGGCGGCGTGATTGGTCACGTCATGGATCTCGGTGATCTCTGGTATCGCCTTCCTGAGCATTTTCTCCACTCCCTGACGGAGGGTGGCGCGGGACATGGCACACCCCTGACAGCCCCCGGACATCTCGATGTAGATGTCCGACCCGTCCACCTCCACCAGGTCGATGCGACCGCCGTGGGAAGCAATGGAAGGGTTGACCTGCTGATCCAGGATGTCCTGGACCCGGTCGGCCATGGCGCCCATGGGGGCTTCCACAGCGTTCGCGGCGGACGCCGGGGTGATCTCGAATCCGGATTCGTTCACCCGCTGCACGAAATCCACCACCGCGCCCTCGAGCTTTTCCGCACTCTTGGGGTCCAGGAGGACCCGGAAGCCTCCCGCGTCCACCGACAGGTCGTCGGGGTCCTCATCGTCGCCGGTCACGAGGGAGAGGTCGAAGGCAGGTGCCAGGGGGCTTCCCCCGTTCACCTGAATCCGTAGGGCCTGTAGTTCCCCCTCGCTCTGGTCGAGGAAGGTCCGGACCATCTCCTGGGCCCGGTCGGTGAAGGTCAAGCTGGTCATCTGGGCTCCTCGTTGCCCCTGGGGGGCAGGGTTCGATCTCTCGTCGGGAGCCTCGCCGGACCCTGGGAGGCTCCCGGTAGGATGACTCCGGAGCGGGCGGCAAGGCTGGGGTATCGGACTACCCGTTCCCGGACCCGGGGGTTCAAGTAACGGCCGGGTACCCGAATGTGCAACACCCTTCCGTGCGGGTGGGATCCGTCCATCCCCAGGGATGATCCTTCCGGTTGCTGGTGCCCGAGGCCCCTTCTATGATTCGGGGCTGGCGACGGAAACTCCGGCGAGTCCCTGGGAGCCGTCGTCCGGCGCAAGCTCCTCCTCCCGATGAAGGCCCGCCTTCGTCCAACTCGCAGCACCTGAAACAGGAAATCCATGTCGTCCAACGATACAATGGAGAAGCTGGTGTCCCTGGCCAAGCGCCGGGGGTACGTCTTCCAGTCTTCGGAGATCTACGGCGGAACCGGCTCGGTCTGGGACTACGGCCCCCTGGGCATCGAGCTGAAACGGAACGTCAAGGAGCTGTGGTGGAGCCGAATGGTCCATCAGCGCGACGATGTGGAGGGCCTCGATGCAGCCATCCTCATGCATCCCCGGGTGTGGGAGGCTTCGGGCCATGTGGAGGGTTTCACCGATCCGCTCGTGGAATGTCGGGTGTGCAAGAAGCGCTTCCGCCAGGACACCCTGCCCGATCAGGCGTGCGGTCGGAAGCCCTCGGTGTCACCAGGTGAGGATGCAGCGTGCGAGCTGGGCGAGCCCCGCCTGTTCAACCTCATGTTCCGGACGTTCATGGGACCGGTGGAGGACGGAGCCCACACCGTCTACCTCCGGCCGGAGACGGCACAGGGCTCGTATGTGAACTTCCTGAACGTCCAGACGGCGTCGCGGCAGAAGATCCCCTTCGGCATCGCCCAGATCGGCAAGGCCTTCCGGAACGAGATCACCCCGGGGAACTTCATCTTCCGGACCCGCGAGTTCGAGCAGGCCGAGATGCAGTTCTTCGTCGAGCCCGGCACCGACGACGAATGGTTCGATCGGTGGCTCGACGAGCGCATGGCGTGGCACCTCTCGCTGGGCATCCGGGAGGACCACCTCCGGATCCATGAACATGGCCCGGACGAGCTGGCCCACTACGCCAAGAAGGCCGTGGACATCGAGTACCGCTTCCCCTTCGGCTGGAAGGAGTTGGAGGGGGTGCACAACCGCACCGATTTCGATCTGCGGCGACACGAGGAGTTTTCGGGGAAGCGCCTCCAGTATATCGATTCCGGAGGCGGGAAGCGCTTTCTCCCCTTTGTGGTTGAGACGGCGGTGGGCGTGGACCGGACTGTCCTCGTCCTCCTCACCGACGCGTACCGGGAAGAAGAGGTGGAGGGAGAGGCGCGGGTGGTGCTGGGTCTCCATCCCCGGGTCGCTCCCATCAAGGCCGCCATCTTCCCGCTGGTGAAGAAGGACGGACTACCGGAGATTGCCACCCGTCTCGCCAGGGAACTACGGGAGGCCGCCATTCCCAGCTTCTACGACGAGTCCGGGTCCATCGGGCGGCGCTATCGTCGTCAGGATGAGGCCGGTACGCCCTGGTGCGTCACGGTGGACGGGCAGACCGCAGAGGATGGCACGGTAACCATCCGGGACCGGGATTCCCTCGACCAGGTACGAGTGGATGCGTCCCAGTTGCAGGCGTGGATTCGGGAGCGACTCCGGTAGAGGCGTTCCCCATCGATCCCCTTCCGGTTCAGCTTCCGGTCCCGGGGGGAAGTGGAGCGAAGGACCGGAAGGACTTGGAGGGGGTGAAGGATGAGGAGCTTCGACAAGATCCGCCCGGGTATCCGGAGGGCCAGGCTCGTCCTGGCAGGGGGGTTGGCCCTGCTGGGCCTGATAGGCTGTGACCTGATCACGGGAACCGATCCCCCCCAGGAAGCCCGGGTGGAGCTCACCGGGTCGGGCGTGGAGGGTCCCATCATGATGGTCACCTCCAACTCCTTCCTGGTGGGAGCCGCCGGCCCGGAAGACATCTTCTTCCGCCAGGCGGACACCACCTTCGTGGATGTCCCGTTCGACGGAACCTTCAGCATGAGGGAGACCCAGCAGTTCCTTGTGCGGGTCCCTTCGCCGGAGGACCATGATCCGCAACTGGCCATGCGCGTCTTCATCGACGGGGACCTCTCCCATACCCAGGAGCAGGTCATGGACGGGGGTCTCCTTCAGTACCACTTCACGCGTTTCTGATGGAAGCCAGCCGCTCCGTGGTCTTCACCTCGCGCTGGGGCATGCTCCTGGCCATGGTGGGGATGGCGGTGGGGACCGGGAACATCTGGCGCTTCCCGCGGATCGCGGCCACCAACGGCGGGGGTTCATTCCTGGTGGCGTGGGTCGTCTTTCTCCTGCTCTGGTCCATTCCCCTCCTTCTCCTTGAGTTCGGGATGGGCAAGGGGACCCGCTCGGGGCCCATCGGGGCCTTCGCCAAGACCATGGGTCCCCGATTCGGATGGATGGGGGCCTGGGTGGCGTGGACGGCCACCGCCATCATGTTCTACTACTCGGTGGTCATGGGGTGGACCATCCAGTTCCTGGGGGCGTCGGTCCTGGGTCGGGTTCCCAGTGACCCGCCCGGGGCCTTCTGGGAGGGGTACGCCGCCTCGCCGGGCGCCTTGCTCACCCACATCATCGCCCTGGGACTGGCGGTTTTCGTGGTCTCCAAGGGAGTGAAGGGGATCGAGACGGCGGCTCGCATCCTCATCCCCTCCCTTGTGATCCTGGTGGTGATCCTGGCTATCCGGGCCGTCACCCTCCCTGGCGCCAGCGCCGGCCTCGCCTTCCTCTTCACCCCGGACTGGAGTGAGCTGGCGTCGTACGAGATCTGGCTCCAGGCCCTGACCCAGAACGCATGGGATACGGGAGCGGGGTGGGGGCTGGTCCTCTGCTACGCCATCTACATGCGGGCCCGGGCGGACACGGCGCTCAACGCCTTCGTCATCGGTTTCGGGAACAACAGCATGTCGCTCCTGGCCGGGATCATGGTGCTCTGCACCGTCTTCGCCGTCATGCCTGGGGCGGCGACGGAGATCGTGGGCGCCGACAACGAAGGGATCACCTTCATATGGGTTCCCCAGCTCTTCGACACCCTCCCCTTCGGCCAGTTCTTCCTGGTGATCTTCTTCCTGGCGCTGGTGTTCGCCGCATGGAGTTCGCTCATCGCCATGGTGGAGTTGGCGA
>PWZC01000185.1 GCA_003567615.1 Gemmatimonadota bacterium
CCACCCTCACTCCACCGAGGTCCCGCACGCCACACAGTAGCTCCAGCCCCTCTCCAGGACCTCCCCGCAGGCGCCACAGGGAAGGAGGAAGACGTTGGCGCCACAGAAGGGACAGAACCTCAGATTGTCCCGTTCCGGGAGTTCCGCGTCACATTCCGGACACTCGCCCGGCGGAGTCCCGAGCTTGATCCCGTCCGGGATACGAAGGACCCGACGGGCCTTCACCACGGGCCCGCCGGCAGGGGTGGCAGGTCGCCCAACCGATTCCGTGGCGGTGACAGCGGCACCTGGCCGGTCGTCACTTTGGCGACTCGGCCCCGGTGTCGCCTTTGGAGCCTCACGGGCCTCGGACGCCGAGTCCACCTTGTTCTCACCGGCCTCGGCCGTGGGTGTGCGCCCGCTCGCCGCCGGATCCCGCCCGCCATCCGGGCGGGGAGGAGATGCTGCGGGAGGTGCGGGTTTCCTGGTCGGAGGGGAGACGGCCTCCTCCCCCAGAGCCTGCCCCAGCAACGCATCGAGACGAAGCTCTTCATCGGCCGAGTCCAGAGCTCGGCCCACCAGGGCATCCAGTTCCTCGTCGCTCACGCCGCCGCCGGCCCCACCCGCACGCTCCCTGGGCGCCTCCCGCCCTGGTGACACCTGGGAAGCCTTACGCGGATTCAAGCGCACCCCCACGGCGGCGTACTCCCGGTAGAGACCGGTATTGGGGTGGGACGAATCGGCCTCCCGCCGCAGCCGCTGTCGGGCCGCATCCGACTCCAGCACCAGGTAGTCGCCCTCTCCCGCCAGAAGGCGCAGCAGGCCATCCTCGTAATCCCCGTTCATCTCAGCTCCGATCCGGTCCCGATGGGTCCGATAGGGAACGAGGGTCTGGTAGATCTCGGCCACGGTGAACGAGGACTCCAGGTAGGAGGGCACCCGGCTCCGGATCTCCTGGACCAGGACGGAGAAGAAGCGATCGACCAGGGACGGATTCGTCGTCATTGGAGGCTCTGCGAAGTGTGTATGGAAGAAGAAGGCTGGGGAACCGTCAGTTCCCGGGGCGGCTCAGTGGGCCGAGTCGGGGAGGATCTCAAGGGCCAGGATACCGGCACTGGCGGCGCCCCGAATGAGAGTCTCGGCATCGAGGGGGGCGATCTCCACGCCATACTGATCCCGCCATCGCCGTGCCAGGCGCCGTACCGCCCCGGCAATGGGCTCGGATGGCAGGCCGGCGGAATCCCGAAGGCATCGCACCACCTCATCCCATCCGCCCCGGAACACCCGTCCACCAGCCGTGCGCACCTGAACGACGCCGCCGGGGGGAGCTTCGGGCTGATCCGGCACGGAGAGGGCCTCAAAGAGTTCCAACTGTGCCTCGTCCTGGAGCGGCCAATCGCTTCCCTGAGAGAAGCGGGATTCCACCTCGGCCAGGAGACGCTCCACCGGATCGTCCTCCATGACCTCCAGCTCCCGCAGACGACGACGCCATGGGCGGATGCTCACATCACCGCTCCCCACGTCCCGCAGGGACCGTTTGAGTTCAATGAGCCGCCAGACGGCCAGTGGATCCCAGTGTTCCTCCGGCGGAACCTGCTCGAACTGGTCCAGGGCGGACTCCCACTCTCCCCGGTCATAGAGCAGGTGGCCAAGGTAGATGCGCACTTCGTGCAGGAAGGGATCCACCCGCAGCGCACGCCGAAGGTAACGAGCCGCGCGAACCTCGTCTCCCATCCGGTGAAGACAGTACGCCGCTCCGGCCATGGCATCACCCACGTCCGGACGCGAGGCGGCCAGGCGCAGGAAGACATCCAGCGCGTAGGCCAGAAGCCCCTCACGATAGAGGGCACGCCCCATGGTCAGCATGAGCTCCACATCGTCCTGGAACCCCATCTGTTGCACCCTCCGGAAGAGGTCCAGCGCCCCTTCCCGATCTCCGGTCCGCAGGAGCACCTCTCCCATCCCCACCATCCCGTCTTCATGGGAAGGGTCCAGGGCGAGGGCGCGGCGGAAGGCGACTCCGGCCCAGGCCACTTCTTCCCGGGCGAGTCTTGCGTATCCCATTCCCACCATCAATTCGACGGCTTCGGGGAAGCGGGTCAAGCCTTCCCGTAGTGTCTCCAACGCACCGTCGAAGTCACCGGCGTTGTAGAGCGAGTGGGCTTGCTCGTCGTACTCTTCGGAACTCCAGAACTCCTCGTGCATCCAGGGCGACGTCCGCGAAGATAGGGAGGGTACCGGGCTCCGGACCTCTGCCGGAGGGAGCGCGCACGCCCCGGCGAGTCCGCTCGACCAAGGTGGGAATGTAGACGGCGGGATCCCAGCGGGAAAGTGGTCCCTGCCAGGTGGTACGGGTGAGGACCCGCCCTGAAAAGCAGAGGGGGTGGAGGACCCTTGCGGACCCTCTCACCCCCGTCAGCCTACGTCTGTATCTCCGACTCCAACCGAAAGTCCAGTACCGGTGAAGGAGGTAGACCCCTGTCGGACCGGGCGCCTATGACACCATCAGGCCGCGTCGGACTCCCCGGCGGAACCGACCGTCGCCGGCTCCTGCTCGTCATCCTGGGACTGGGTGCCCGGACGACCGTGGGGGATCGCCGGGCTGCAGAACCGCATCCCGACCGTGTAGAGCTCCTGCAGATCGGTATCCGTCAGATCGGGATACCGCTCGGCCAGGTACTCCATGGTCTCCTCCATCCAATGCTGCTGATCCTCTTCGGCGGCTTGGAGGACGGCGCAACGGTTGATGTGGCTGAAAAGTTCGTCGCGCGCGCGGTCCTTCAACTTGCCCTTATTGGTCATGAAACCTCCATCTGGCTTGGGTTGGTCACCTCACGAGGTGCCCTGCTGGACAGATTGCTGCCCGGGTTGAGCCCATGGCACAACCCCGCGGACGTCGTCCAACTCCTCGACCACCGAGCCCCGTCGGGGCCCCGAAGGGCGAGCGGCCTTCCCGAACGTCGAGCCCCCGGTACGGAAGAATGTTCAGGTCCCGCACCGGAAGACTGGTCCGATGGCGAAGGCACGAGGGTGAGGGAATAATTTTGTAACGTTAGATGATAACGGAAATGAACCCCTGTGTGCAGACCCCAGGGGGGGGCTTCCGGTGGAAGGCATTGCCTCACGGACACTCTTACCACTTCTTCCTAGGCTGGATGGGACGACTCCAGAAGACCTCCACCACTCAAGAACCCCCCAACCATATGTATGTTCAACTTGCTCTCGTGTGCGACGATGCCCGCGTTCGGGAAGACGGGAAGATGGATATCCACGGGATCTTCAACGATCTCATCGCCCCCGGCTTTCCGGCGAAGCAGGAGCGAATGGTACTGGTGACCACCATTTCCTGGGACCGGACGGACCAGGGGCGGAACAAGTTCAAGGTGGATCTGGTGGGACCTGATGGCCGTCCCTCGTTGACGGTGGACGGCCACACCGATGTGGACACACGTCCGGCGCACCGCCCGCCACCCCGAACGCGTCTGGTCCTTCCCCTGGAGGAAGTGGTGTTCCCTCGACCCGGTGAGTACCGGTTCGAGATCCGGGTCAAGGGGCAGCGGCTCCGGGGTCCCTCCCTCTTCGTCATGGAGGCTGAGGGGACGGAAGCCGGCGATCAGGGCTGAGCCGCCGGCCACGCCACCCGACGGAGGGGCAGAAGCTTTCGAACCGTCCACCAGGGCCTGAAGCGGGACTCGCGGCTCCGCTCCATCTCCCGGAGCTTCATGGGGACCTCTTCGACCCTTCGGGCATGTGGCGTCGTTCCCGCCAGTAGTTCGAGGTTGGCCGCCCAGCCGTCGGATCGAACCAGGGGCGCCGCGCCCTGCCCCCGACCCCGAAAGGCCTTCCGGAGAACGATGATCCGGAAGGCCCGGGGGCCGGACAGGGGTTCGGACACCGGCGCCTGCTTCAGGACACGGCCCAGGAGAAGACCGGCCAACCAACGGGACCGGCGCTGATCTCTCGGGAGGTCCTCCCGGGCGATGCATCCGGCTACCAGATCGCTCCCGCCCTCGACCCGCTTCACCATCTCCACCAGGACCTCAGGGTCCTCGGTGAAGTCCCCCTGCAGGACCAGCGCCACATCCCGTTTGGGGTAGCGCGTGCATCTCACCGATTCCCGGAGGAGGCGTTCCGTTGCCTGTCCGTACCCGAGTCGCTGGTCGGAGCGGATGACGCGAAGTGGTAGACGCTTCGCGTAGCGCTCCAGCACCTCGCCCGTGCGGTCCGTGGACGCATCGTCCAGAACCTGGATACGGAAATCACGGCCTGACTCCAGAAAGACCTTCCGGATCTTCCAGAGCAGGACGCCGATGGTAGGGGCTTCGTTGTGGACCGGGATATTGATGTAGATCACGAGGCAGCGGGTTTGGGATGGACATGGAATCGGCAAGGCGGACCACCCAGCGGACCGGGGTCATTCGTCAGGGTGTTCCTTTGCTTCTCCCCTGCCGGGGGCGGAGGAAGGCGGTGATGTCTTCCACCGACGATGGACCCAGAAATACTGTTCGGGAATCCGCTGGATCGCCGCCTCCAACTGGTTCATGTAACGACGGGTGAAGTCTTCGACAAAGGCATCCCGATCCGTGTGTCCGGGCAGATCCATGGGCTCGAAGGTCACCCGGTATCGGCCCCGGAGTCCGGGAAGTCTCTCAGGCACCGCCAGGAAGACCGGACTCCCGGTCCGCGCCGCAAAGAGGCCCGGGCCCCGAGCGGTGCTGGCGGGGACTCCGAAGAAATCGACGAAGATACCGCTGGACCGTGCGTCCTGATCCGCCACCAGGGCGACCGCCCGCGCATTCCGAAGCGACCGCAGCACTTCCCTTGGTGCCTGGTGACGGTGGATCACCCGCATTCCCAGGGACACGCGCATCCGCAGGATTCGCTCCTCAACCAGCGGATTCTTCTGGACCTTAGCCACCACGTCCAGGGGGAGGCCTCGAACGGCCGCGGCCCCGCCACCAATCTCCCAGTTCCCCAGGTGCCCGGTGACGATGATCACGCCCTTGCCGCTCCGGGTCGCCGCCATCATCGCCTCGAACCCCGCCACCTCCGTGCGGCGACGCAGGTCCTCGGCGGACATACGCGCCATCCGGAGGAGCATGACCGACTCCCTGGCGATATGGGGCAGGACCCGGCCGGCAATCCGCTTCCGCCAGCGCTCGTCCCGGTCCGGGAACGCCAGGGCCAGATTCCGGTCCACGGTGGCCCGTCGGACCCGGAAGACCGAGCCCGCCAACCATCCAAGCCCCCACCCCAGCGCCAGCGCCACCGGTTCCGGAAGGACGCGGAGCACCAGGGAGAGCCCACCCACCAGCGCACCCTCGACCCGGTGGGAGAGGGTCGGAGACGAGCTCTCCCTCATGGCAGGGTAGGGTGCCGGTCGACCGGCCCCCGGAGCACGGACCCGACTCCTGGCGTCTCCGCGCCGTCTCCGCTCAACTGAAGGTCGTGAAGATGGCGATAGAGTCCACCCTCGGCCAGAAGTTCACCGTGGGTGCCCCGCTGAACGATCTCGCCCTCGGCCATCACCAGGATCTGGTCCGCCTGCTGAACCGTGGACAGCCGGTGGGCGATGACGAAGACGGTCCGGCCTTCGAGCAGACGTTCCATGGCCACCTGCACGAGCCGCTCCGACTCCGAGTCCAGCGCTGAAGTGGCCTCGTCCAGGATCAGAATGGGCGGGTCCCGTAGGATAGCCCGGGCGATGGCGATACGCTGACGCTGGCCACCGGAAAGCTGAGTCCCCCTCTCCCCCACCACTGTGTCGTACCCCTGGGGAAGCCGATCGATGAACCCATCGGCGTGGGCCGCCCGCGCCGCCCGGTGGAGATCCTCATCGGCAACGTCCTCCAGGCCATACGCAATGTTCGCTCGGACCGTGTCGTGGAAGAGGACCGTCTCCTGGGAAACGATTCCCAGTTTGTCCCGAAGCGAAGCGAGGGTGAACTCGCGGATGTCCACCCCATCGATGCGGATCACCCCATCGGTGGCCTCGTAGAACCTACCCAGCAGATCCACCAGCGTGGTCTTCCCGGCCCCGCTGGGCCCCACCAGCGCCGTGACGCTCCCCACCGGGGCGCTGAAGTCGATGTCGTGGAGCACGGGCTCACCTGGCCTGTACGCGAAGGAAACCCCGTCAAACTCGATTCCCTCCCGGATCCTCTCCAGGGGCCGGGCCCCCGGCCCATCCCGGATCTCCACCGGCGCGTCCAGGAATTCGAAGACCCGCTCCGACGCCACGAGCCCGGGCTGGATGATGGCCGGGAGCTTCCCCAGGTACTTGACGGGCGAGTAGAGCTTCATGGACAAGGCCAGGAAGCCGATGAACCCCTCCCCACTGATCTCTCCACCGGTGAGCACCAACCGCGTACCGTACCAGAGGAGGACCACGGTGCCCAGCGCCCCCACCATCTCGGTGATGGGGTGGGACAGGGTACGGAATCGCTCGGTCCGGACGAAGGCCTTGAAGTACGACCAGGTCAGCCTCCGGAACCGCTTCCGCTCGTGGGCCTCCGCCGCCGAGGCCTTCACCAGCCGAATCCCGGATAGTGTCTCCTGGATGTGGCTGTTCACCTCACCGGCCAGGTTCAGGATCGTCCGGTCTCCCCGCCGAACCCTGCGCAGGAGGGGACCCCAGATGGCAAACACCCCGGGGAGAACGATGAAGGCGGCCAGCGTCAGCTTCCACGAGATGAGGAGCATGAGGGCCAGAGCCGCCAGGAGCTCGAAGACCGACGACAGGATCTTGGCCAACTCCTTGGTCACCAGGGTCCGGAGCTGTTCCACGTCGTGGGTGAGACGGGAGATGATCTGCCCAACCCGGGTCCTTCCGAAGAAGACCAGGTCCAGATCCACCAGGTGATCGTAGACCTCGTTCCGGAGGTCCCGGGTCACCGCCTGCTCGATCCACGCCACCAGATACTTCCGGAGGAAGTCGAAGACGTTCTTCACCAGGAAGATCGCCAGGAGGAAGATGATGATCCCCTGGATCGCCTGTTCCGGTGGCGCCCCCAGATCCACGAATCGCCCCAGGGTCCCATCCATGAGGACCTGCAGGAGATCACGGCCGCCGGTTCCGTCGGCGGGGAGTTCGACTGCGCCCCCGGGACCTGAAGGGTCCGCCTCCGCGGTATCTCCCGGGCTCTCGGCCCCGGCCTCACCGGGGTCGGCGAAGAGGGTCCTGAGAAAGGGGATCAGGAGGGCCAGGGAGAAGGCATCCAGCGCCGCAAAGGCGGAGGTGGCCGCCACCGCCAGAAGGAATACCGGCAGGTAGGGGCGCAGATACGAAAGGATGCGGAGGTAGAGACTCACCGATCAGCCGGGCGAGAGACGGAGGCCGGGGGACCCTCAGCGGATCCGGGGCTTCAACGTGGCTACGGGAACGATCATCTCCTCCGGCGAAACCCCGCCATGGAGAAATGACTCCCGGTAGCGATTCTGGTATTCCCTGAGCTTCGTGGGATACACCATGAAGTAATCTTCCAGTCCGATCACGTAACTCAACCCCAGGCGACCCGGTGGGAAGTGGAGGTCCCGTGGGTCCCGGGTGCTGAATACGGTGCGCCCGTCCTCCGCCCGGAGGTCCTGCCCGAACTTGTAGCGGAGGTTCGAGGTGGCGTCGCGGCGTGCGAAGACGGTGGTGGGTCGACGGCAGAGGATGGAGCCGTGGTCCGTGGTGAGGACCACCGTGAGGCCCTCCCGGGCCGCCTCCCGGAGGATCTGGAGTACCCCGCTCCGCTCGAACCAGGCCCGGGTCAGTTCCCGAAGGGAGACCTCGTCCCGGGCCATCTCCATGAAGACCGGTGAGTCGGAGCGCGAGTGAATGAGCATATCCATGAAATTGAAGACCAACCCCACCACGCCCACCCGGCTCCGCACGGCAGAGAGGACCCGGGCCCGTGTCTGCTCCGCATCGCGATCGGAGAAGACCTTTTCGTAGTGTACTGGCACGTCCCGGCCGGTGAGCCGACGAAGCTGCTCGGCCAGGAGCCGGTCCTCGAAGGCGTTCAGGCTCCCCTCGTCATCCTGCCGTTCCCACCACTCCGGATTGGCCCGGGCGATCTCATCGGGGAACTGACCGGAGAAGATGGCATTCCGGGCGTAGGGCGTGGCCGTGGGCAGGATGGAGAAGTGGAGTTCCTCATCTACATCGAAGTCCGGGGTGAGCAGTGGGACCAGCACCCGCCACTGATCCAGACGCATGCAATCCAGGACCACCAGAAAGACGGGGTCATCTCCGAGGTGGGGAAGAACGAAGAGCTCCACCAGGTCCGTCGAGAGCACCGGTGGCTCGTCCTCTCCGCGCATCCACCGCGGATAGACTCGCTGGATCCAGGGCCCAAAATCCCTACGAAGTTCCTGCATGAGGGACTCCACCGTGGCCAGGAGGCCGTCCTCGCCTGCGGCCCGGAGCCGAACGTGCCAGTCCACCAACTCGCTGTAGAGCGAAGCAAAATCATCCGGGCGATCGGCATCCTGGCGGAGCCATCCCAACTGGGGGAAGCGCTGGGCGAAGTCCTGGGCAACCTGCTGCTGGCGGATGGAGGACCCTTCCAGGATACGGGTGACAACCGAGAGGAGTTGCAGAGGACTTGTGGGCTTCACCAGATAGTCGTCCACGCGACGACCGATGGCCTCGGTCATGGTCCGGTCTTCTTCGGACTTGGTGATCATGACCACCCGGGCGTTGGGATCATGCCGCCGAAGCTCCTCCAGCACCTCGAGCCCGCGCCGTCCCGGCATCTGCTCGTCCAGGAGCACCAGATCGTACGGTTGTTCCGCCAGGAGAGCCAACGCGTCGTCTCCGTTGGCGATCCCGTCCACCTGATAGCCACGCTCCTCGAGGAAGAGGCAGTGGGGTCGGAGAAGGTCGATTTCGTCGTCGACCCAGAGGATGCGGCGTGATGGTCTGCTCATGCAGATCAAGCTACCGGGAGCGTGGCACGGGGCCAAGTAACTCTCCCGAGACCTCGGCGATCCCTTCAGGGAACACGGAGACCCACCGATCCGTCGGGGCGCACCTCCACCCGATCCAGGATCCCACCGAATCCCTCCAGGCGACGCCGGCTCTCCAGGTAGGCCACAAGGTCCAGGACGAAGAGCCCCAGCCCCTGGACCACGACGGCGCTGCCGTGTCCCCACCGCTCATCCCAGCGCCCGTGTCCCCTCCCCACCGTGGCCAAGGTGGTTCCCACGCCCATATAGCCTACGTTGAGCCCCAGATTGACCAGGAGGATATGGGCGTAGCGGCTTTCCGCCGCCAGGGCTGCGCCCGGAGCGTGTGGGAGCTCGCCTCCCCCCCATCGGAGCCCCCCCACGGCGATGGCCGCATTCACCGCACCCCACCCCGCCGTCTGCATCCCGAAGGCCCGGCGCCGGTCATGCTCCTCCGAAGCGGAGACCCAGAGGGCGACTCCGCCCACCAGATTCGCCGCCCCCCACCA